>DFKO01000053.1 GCA_002373855.1 Lachnospiraceae bacterium UBA3643 | reverse complement strand
GAGAGACAGTTTGGTAAAGGAGCTGTCATGAAGCTCGGAGATCCTGCTTCCAAGTTAAATATTGAAACCATTCCCACAGGCTCACTGAGCCTTGATATAGCACTTGGACTCGGAGGTATACCAAAGGGCAGAGTCATTGAGATATACGGACCCGAGTCTTCCGGTAAGACCACAGTTACACTTCATATGATCGCAGAGGTTCAAAAGCGTGGCGGTATCGCAGGATTTATTGATGCCGAGCATGCCCTTGATCCCGTGTATGCCGCTGCAATTGGCGTTGATGTAGACAATCTTTACATTAACCAGCCTGATTACGGTGAGCAGGGACTTGAGATTGCGGAGACCATGGTTAGATCGGGAGCTATGGATATCGTGGTTGTCGACTCTGTTGCGGCTCTTACCCCCAAGGCAGAGCTCGAGGGTGATATGGGTGATGCCCATGTAGGTCTTCAGGCCAGACTTATGAGCCAGGCCCTTAGAAAACTCGCCGGTGCCATCAGCAAATCAAACTGTACTGTAGTATTTATCAACCAGCTCCGTGAGAAGGTCGGTATCGTATATGGTAACCCTCAGGTCACAACAGGTGGTAATGCTCTTAAATATTACGCATCAGTCAGAATGGATGTCAGAAAGGTGGAGGCTCTCAAGTCAGGCGGAGATATTACAGGTAACCGTACAAGAGTCAAGATTGTAAAGAATAAAGTGGCTCCTCCGTTTAAGGAGGCTGAGTTTGACATTATGTTTGGAGAGGGTATTTCCTATGAAGGTGATCTCCTTGATATAGCAGCAGATCTTGATATCATCAATAAGAGCGGTGCATGGTATGCATATGAGGGAAACAAGATCGGCCAGGGCAGAGAGAATGCCAAGATATTCCTCAAGGACAACCCTGACATCTGCAAGGTAATCGATGCCAAGATCAGAGAGCATTACAACCTTGGCGGAACTCCTTCCGAGCTTGATATCAAAACAGAGAAAAAGGCTGCAAAATCAAAGAAGGACGACGCGGAATAATTTTGTATTATGATCGTTACGGATATAAAGCCGGTCGGCAAAAAGAGATATCAGCTTTATCTTGATGGGAATATAGCTTTTATATTATATAAGGCGGATATCAAATCTTACAATATCACAGTTGATTCCGAGATAAGTGAAGAATGTTATAAAGATATTCTGAGCAGTGTCCTCACAAAGAGGGCATTGCTCAGGACTCTTCATTTGCTTGAAAAAAAGGATTATACGGAAAGCCAGCTCAGGAATAAACTTAAAGAGGGGTTTTATCCCGGGGAGATAGCCGATAAAACCATGGATTCTCTTAAGGAATATGGTTATCTTAATGACGAAAAATATGCTTTAAGATATATTGAATACAAGAGCAAATCAAAATCTGACAGAGCGATCAGACAGGATCTGGCTGTTAAGGGTATTAAATCCGATGTACTGGATCGGGCATTTGATACTTTCAGACAGGACAATCCTGATGTGAACAAGGTTGACTTAATATACCGGCTCCTGACCAAAAGACATTACTATGAGCATGAACAGGATGAGAAAGAAAAGGCTAAACAGTACAGGTTTCTTGCGGGAAAAGGGTTCGAATCGGGTGACATAAAAAAGGCACTTAACCTTGACATAAATTCATAAAACATATAATATTAATATGTTGTGTTTTACATATAATAGGTTTAGTTTTTTCCAAACCATATGTTTAATATACAATAAAAATTTAATAAAGGAGGTGCTCCTGGAATGCAACCTTGGGGAGTGGCTGTTGTTATAGTCGCTGTCGTTGTTGCTGTTCTCGCAGTTGTAATCAGCATTATTGCTAATGTTAATTACAAAAAAGAAGTAGATTCCAAGATTGGAAATGCTGATGAGAAAGCAAGATCGATCATAGATGAAGCTCTCAAGAATGCTGAAGCCAAGAAGCGCGAGGCCCTGCTGGAAGTTAAAGAAGAAAGCATTAAGGCCAAGAACGATCTTGATCGTGAGATTAAAGAACGTCGTAATGAAGTATCGCGCTCAGAGAGAAGAATTCAGCAGAAAGAAGAGAACATCGACAAGAAGACTGAAGCAATAGAGAAAAAAGAGGCTTCGCTCAGTGCCAAAGAAGAGAAGATTAACAGGCAGATGGAGGAAGTTTCAAAGCTTAACGAGCAGCGTATTCAGGAACTGGAACGAATCTCTGGTTTAACCTCCGAGCAGGCAAAAGAACACTTATTGAAAGCTGTTGAAGAAAACACCAGACACGAGATGGCTGTCATGATTAAAGAGATGGACGCTCGTGCGAAAGAAGAAGCTGATAAGCATGCTAAGGAATATATTGTAAATGCCATTCAGAGATGTGCAGCAGATCATGTATCTGAAACTACAATATCCGTAGTACAGCTTCCAAGCGATGAGATGAAGGGCAGAATCATTGGTAGAGAGGGTAGAAATATCAGAACCCTTGAGACCATGACAGGAGTCGAGCTGATTATCGACGATACACCTGAGGCAGTAGTCCTCTCGGCATTTGATCCTGTCAGAAGAGAGATTGCCCGTCTTGCTCTCGAAAAACTGATTGTTGATGGTCGTATCCACCCGGCCCGTATTGAAGAAATGGTGGAGAAAGCAAAGAAGGAAGTAGAGAATACGATGAAAGAGGAAGGCGAGAATGCTCTTCTCGAAGTCGGAATTCATAATATACATCCTGAAATTGTTAAGTTACTGGGAAGGCTTAAGTACAGAACAAGCTTTGGTCAGAATGCCCTTAAGCATTCGCTTGAGGTGGCTCATCTGTCAGGGCTTCTGGCAGCCGAGCTAGGACTTGATGTAAAGACTGCAAAGCGTGCAGGTCTCATCCATGATATCGGTAAAGCCATCGATCATGAGGTTGAGGGATCCCATGTACAGCTCGGTGTTGAAATTTGTAAGAAATACAAAGAGTCACCGATTGTTATCAACGCAGTTGAGGCTCACCATGGTGATGTAGAGCCCACATCTCTCATTGCATGTCTTGTACAGGCAGCTGATGCTATTTCTGCTGCAAGACCCGGGGCAAGAAGAGAGACACTTGAAAAGTATACAACAAGACTCAGTCAGTTAGAAGAGATTACAAACAGCTTCAAGGGAGTGGAAAAAGCTTTTGCTATCCAGGCCGGAAGAGAGGTTCGTGTAATGGTAGTTCCTGAGCAGGTTCAGGATCCCGATATGATATTACTTGCAAGGGATATTTCAAAGCGTATCGAAGATGAGGTACAGTATCCCGGACAGATTAAAGTCAGTGTCATAAGGGAATCGCGAGCTACTGATTATGCAAAATAATAATCAATAAGTTTAGCCGAAGGATGAAAGTCCTTCGGCTTTTGCTTGACTTTATTTGTTTTATCCCGTAAAATAGCAAAGGTATGCAGAAGTGGCGGAATTGGCAGACGCGCATGGTTCAGGTCCATGTGAGAGCAATCTCCTGAGGGTTCAAGTCCCTTCTTCTGCATTTTTTATTTCATAAAATAAATATATACGAAATTTATTTAAAGAAATGAAAAATTTATATTGACATATCAATTCTTAATTGGTAATATATCATTTGTCGCGCGGGAGTGCTGGAATTGGCAGACA
>DFKO01000085.1 GCA_002373855.1 Lachnospiraceae bacterium UBA3643 | reverse complement strand
CATCACTTAAAGCACAATCTCTGGAGACAGGAATGTGTGATCCTCTTTGTCGGATATCAGGCTAACGGTACCCTGGGTCGATTTATCATAGACGGTACCAAGGAAGTAAAGCTCTTTGGCGAGACGATTGATGTCAGGGCAAAGATAATGACGCTCCCCGGAATGAGTGGCCATGCTGACAAGGCCGGACTCATCGAGTGGATCACAAATGTCGGAAAGGACATTAACAAAGTCTTTATCGTACACGGTGAGGATACTGTTGCAAAGCTTTTTGCGGAGACACTGAGAGCCGAGTACGGATATGATACATACGCTCCATACAGCGGTTCGAGCTATGATCTTATCAAGAACGAGCCTATATACATGGCAAAGCCCGTATACATTCAGAAGAAAAAGCCGGGCCGTGTATCCGATGTATTTGCAAGACTTCTGGCAGCAGGTCAGAGACTCATATCCGTTATCCACAAGAACGAGGGCTGTGCAAACAAGGATATCGCGAAGTTTGCGGATCAGGTCAACTCGCTGTGTGATAAGTGGGACAGAGAGATATAATGAAAGGAATCACAAATAAATGATGGACGGATATATGGAGTACCTCGTAAAGAGAGGTGCGACCAAAAAAGATTTTTTGGTGAAAGGAATATGCGTGTGGGTAGTCCTGGTACTGTGTATGCTTTCTTGGATGTTTGGTACCACACCGGTTATCAAGATAGTCCTGTTTGTCCTGACCATCGGTATGATTGCTTTCTCATGGTTTTATGTATTCCCGAGGACAGAGGTGGAGTATGAATACCTCTACTGTGACAAGACGATTTCGGTAGATGTCATTTACTCAAAATCAAGCAGAAAGAGCCTTGCTTCGTATGAGCTTGACAGGATAGACATTATCGCACCCCTTGGTTCACACAGACTCGATGAATATAAAAACAAAAAGATGGAGGTTAAGGATTACTCGAGCGGAATGGACTCGGATCTCCATAAGCCGTATGCCCTGATATACACCGGCAATACGAAAGTTATACTTGATTTACCCGAAGAGTTTGTTAAAATGGTACAAAACAACGGGCCGAGAAAAGTTTTTACAGATTAATTAATATATATTTTGCGGAGGTGAAAAATGGGAACAATTGTGAAAGAAGGAATTACCTTTGATGATGTACTCTTAATCCCCGGATATTCGGAAGTAATACCCAACCAGGTGGACCTTTCGACGAACTTAACAAAAAACATTAAGCTCAATATCCCCGTAATGAGTGCGGGAATGGATACAGTTACGGAGTACAGGATGGCTATTGCGATGGCTCGTCAGGGTGGTATCGGTATCATCCATAAAAATATGAGCATCGAAGAGCAGGCCGATGAGGTAGATAAGGTAAAGCGTTCGGAGAATGGAGTTATCACAGATCCGTTTTCACTTTCACAGGACCATACACTTGCCGATGCCGATGCGCTCATGGCTAAGTACCGTATATCAGGTGTACCTATTACAGAGGGCAGAAAACTCATCGGTATCATCACAAACCGTGATCTTAAGTTTGAGACAGACTTCACAAAGAAGATCAAGGAGTCGATGACTACAGCCAAGGATCTCGTAACAGCAAAAGAGGGTATCACCCTTGAGGAAGCAAAGAAGATCCTTGCAGATTCAAGAAAAGAAAAACTTCCTATCGTAGATGACGACTTTACATTAAAGGGACTCATCACAATAAAGGATATTGAAAAGGCTATTAAATATCCTCTCGCAGCCAAGGATTCAAAGGGCAGACTTCTCTGCGGTGCCGCAGTAGGTATCACAGCCAATGTACTCGACAGAGTAGATGCACTCGTAAAGGTCGGCGTGGATGTGGTAGTACTTGACTCAGCACACGGTCACTCCCTCAACGTAATCAACTGCGTAAAGATGATCAAGGAAAAGTATCCCGATCTCCAGCTCATCGCAGGTAATGTCGCTACAGGCGATGCCACAAAGGCACTTATTGAGGCCGGTGTGGATGCGGTAAAGGTTGGTATCGGACCCGGATCTATCTGTACTACACGAGTAGTTGCAGGTATCGGTGTACCTCAGGTCACAGCCATCATGGACTGCTACGAGGTGGCAAAGCAGTATAATGTACCTATCATCGCCGATGGTGGTATAAAATATTCCGGAGATATCACAAAGGCAATCGCTGCAGGCGGTTCCGTATGTATGATGGGATCGATGTTTGCAGGATGCGAGGAGTCACCCGGAAGCTTTGAACTCTTCCAGGGCAGAAAGTACAAGGTATACAGAGGTATGGGATCTATCTCGGCAATGGAGAACGGGTCAAAAGACCGTTACTTCCAGGAGAATGCCAAGAAACTCGTACCTGAAGGCGTCGAAGGCCGCGTGGCATACAAGGGAACTCTTGAGGATACTGTATTCCAGCTTATGGGAGGTCTCCGTTCCGGAATGGGATACTGCGGAGCAAAAGATATCCCCACACTCAGAGAGACAGGTAGATTTGTCAAGATTTCAGCAGCGTCTCTTAAGGAGTCACATCCTCATGATATCCATATCACCAAGGAAGCTCCCAACTACAGCACAGACGATAAATAAGCAAATTAATCGAATTTTTTTATCAAAACCCCCTTCACCTTTTTGGAGGGGGTTTTTGATTGTGAACATGACTTAAAATCAAAACTGACATTATTTATAATATTATGTAAACCGTATGATATATTTAAGGCATAATTAACAATAAAATATATGAGTTTTGAGATATTGTTCACAACAGACGATCCGTTAAGGAATTGTTAAGAGAAAAAGAGTAGAATCTGTCATAGTAAAGTTGTACAATACAAGTGCGAGTAAATTGTGTATAAATGATAAAAGATATATGGAATAAGAGGGTGATATAAATGACACTTGAAAAAGTTTTAGCAGAATACGGATATGAGATTCTGGGAAACAAAAGCATATTTAAGAAAGAAGTATCAAACGAGACAGTAAAGGAATACAGAATGATGCTTGAAAGGCTTAAGAGACCTTTTAAATTAGAACCAAAGAAACAGTTATAAATCGGGGGAAATCTCCTTTTCATTGACCGTAAGGACAACAGTCTTTGCGGTCTTTTGCTTTTTATGGATAGAGTGTATAATATAAAAAGTGTCAAAGGGATTTATATGACACTTTGAAAAGGACCTAAACATTAATGGAAGACAGAAGAAATACAGGATCGGTTACAAAACGTCTGTATGACGATGATGCATATATAAAAGAATTCAGAGCCGGAGTGATCGGATGCAGCCCTGCCGGGGATAAGGCTTTTGGGATAGAACTCGATATGACGGCTTTTTTCCCGGAAGGCGGAGGTCAAAAGAGCGACACCGGACGTATCGGAGATGCAGTCATCACGGATGTACAGGAAAAGGACGGTCATATACTCCATATCTCTGACAGGCCTCTTGATACAGGGACAGAATATGACTGCGCCATAGATTTTGCAAAGCGTTATGACAGAATGCAGAATCACAGCGCCGAGCATCTGCTGTGCGGTATCATCCACAATATGACCGGATATGACAATGTGGGATTTCATCTTTCGGACGATGAAACAATCCTCGATATAAACGGACCTGTCTCAAAGGAAATGCTAAAGGAGGCAGAGGAAAAGGCCAATAAAGTCATATATGAGAATGTACCCATCACTGCAGTATTTTTATCAGGCGATGAATTAAAGGGCATTGACTATCGGAGCAAGCTGGACATCACAGAGAATGTCAGGATAGTGACGATAGAGGAATATGATAAATGTGCATGCTGTGCACCCCATGTGAGAAGTACGGGGGAGATCGGTATAATCAGGATCATCGATGCCATGCCTCACAGGGGCGGCGTGAGGATAACGATCCTGGCGGGAGAGAGGGCATACAGAGATTATGTATATCTCGACGAAGCCAACAGGCAGTATATGGCATGGCTCTCCACAAAACGCCTTGAGGGAGCAAAGGGCGTAGAGCAGATCATAAATAAAAACAGGGCACTGTCGGAGGATAATGTCAGGTTAAAGAAAGAACTTACATCCATAGTTCTTGATGATCTTAAGAAAAAACTTGAAAATAAAAACGACGACAGACCGGTCCCCGTCTTTTCGGCAAACTTTGATGATGTCATGATGCGTAATCTGATAAACGAAGGCCTGAAGATGACGGATGCCGCAATAATGGGATTTATCGGTGATGATGAGAGCGGATATAAGTATATAATCGGAGCAAAGGAAGATAAGGGCATACTGTATAAGGGTGAATATACAGACCTGCCCGGATTTGCAAAGATAATGAACGGAGCTCTTAACGGCAGAGGCGGCGGAAGCAGAATGATGATACAGGGCAGCTTAAAAGCCGTCAGAAATGATATAGAAGAATTTTTCATTTGAGAAATATGGCAAAAAGGGGATAATACATGCCAAGGGGAAATAAACAGAAACTGCTTTATATTGCAAAGCTGTTTTTTGAGCGCAGCGATGAGGCAAACGGTCTCACCATCGAGGATATCATCGCATACCTTGAGGAGCAGGGCATCGGCGCGGAGCGTAAGAGCCTGTATGATGATATTGCGGAGCTGAACAGTTTCGGTATTAAAATAAAAAAGAAAAAAGAAAACAGGGAGTGTTACTATTATCTGACGGAGCGTTATTTTGAGCCGGCGGAGGTGAAACTCCTGGTTGATTCAATACAGTCATCAAAATTTATTTCTGAGAGTCAGTCTAGAAAACTCATTCAAAAACTCCAGATGTTTGTAGGCGCATGCGAGCGCAAGAAACTGTCGAGACAGGTCTATGTACAGGACCGTGTCAAGACGATGAATGAGAGCGTATACAAATCGGTGGATGCAATACATGCGGCCATATCGGATGGTGTACAGGTATCATTTTTATACCTTCAGTGGAATGACAAAAAAGAACTTGTCCCAAGGAGAGACGGCAAGATATATACAGTAAGCCCCTGGGCCCTCACATGCGATGAGCAAAACTACTATCTCATTGCATACGACAGTGAGCACGGTGAGATCAGACATTACAGAGTCGACAAGATGAAGAATGTCCGGATAACCGATAAAAAGAGGGAAGGAAAGGAAATATACAGGGAAAACAATGTGGCCGATTATGTCAAAGGTACTTTCGGTATGATGGGAGGCAGGGACTCTGCCGTACAGGTCAGGATACCGGCAGAAAAAGTCGGTATATTTTTAGACAGATTCGGCAAGGAAGTCAGGATATTTAAGTCAGGTAACGGTGTGTGTGAGATCAGTTTCCATGTAAGGCTAAGCCCTCACTTTTTCGGATGGATGGCGGGCCTTGGAAGTGATGTGGTCATCACGGGACCTAAAGAAGCCCTGGCAGGTGCTAAAAAATTTGCAAGAGATCTGGCAAACAATTACAGGTAGGAAATGCGTATGGATAATAAAGAGTACATGAATGAAGCTGTAAAAGAAGCTTACGTCGGAATAAAAAACGGCCATGGAGGACCTTTTGGAACCGTGATAGTAAAGAACGGAAAGATAGTAGGGCGGGGACACAACAGAGTACTGCTTAAACACGATCCTACATGTCACGGAGAGGTTGAGGCCATAAGAGATGCATGTGCAAACCTTGGGACCCACTCCCTTGACGGATGCGTTTTGTATACAACAGCGGAGCCGTGCCCCATGTGTCTGGGCGCCATTATGTGGGCCGACATTAAGCAGGTTTACCAGGGATGCAACCGGAAGGATACGGATATCATAGGATTTCGCGATGACAGATTTTACGATCACCTAAACGGTGACATAAACCTTGTTGACATTAAAGAAGAAAGCAGAGAAGAGTGTCTTAAACTCTTTGAAGATTACAACAGCATGAAGGCTGAGAGATACTAGGAAAAGGTTACAGGTTAACGGTTTCCGAAACAAAATAATTAAAAGGTATAGGAGAGACAAATGGAAAAAAGAGAAAACTTCACTGTGATTTCCGAGGAGGAAATTCAAAAGGCTATCGGGATAGCTACAAACATTAACAAGTATTATTACGAAAAGATGGTGGGTCAGAAACATCTTGGCACAGACCTGCTCGCAACCATGATGGTAAACGGACATCTCCTCATCGAGTCTGTACCGGGTCTTGCAAAGACGACTGCCGCAAAGGTCATGACAGAGGCAGTGGATGGCAAGTTTTCCCGTATCCAGTGTACACCTGACCTGCTTCCCAGCGATATCGTTGGTACCCAGATACTTAACTACAAGACAAATGAATTCGAGACAAAGCTCGGCCCCGTACATGCCAACTTTGTACTGCTCGATGAGATAAACAGATCAAGTGCCAAGACCCAGTCAGCTATGCTCGAGGTCATGCAGGAGCATCAGACAACTATCGGCGGTGAGATTTATCCCGTGCCTGATGTATTTATGGTAATAGCAACCCAGAACCCCATTGAGCAGGAGGGTACATATCTCCTCTCAGAGGCCCAGCTCGACAGATTCATGATGAAGACCATCATCACATATCCGTCCCAGGAGGAGGAACTCAAAGTCCTCGACCGTATAGAGGCAGATGTATTCTCGACCAGCAGGAGCGTAGCTACTCTTGAGGATATTAAATATCTGCAGGAACTCACAAAACGCGTATATATTGATGAGTCAATAAAGAAATATATTATTTCACTTGTGGATGCGACGAGATATCCGGCCAAGTTTATCTCTCCTGCACTTGCCCAGTATGTGACTATAGGATCAAGTATCCGTGGAGCAATCTGCCTCATGGAAGTATCAAAGGCCATAGCACTCCTTAAGGGCAGGGATTATGTGACACCCGACGATGTCAAGTCTCATATCAGACCGGTGCTCCGTCACCGCGTGACACTTAACTTTGCAGCAGTAGCTGACGGCGTAAACGAAGACATGATAATCGATGCAATCACAGGAGCAATACCTACACCATGATTTCAAAGTATATCCAAAAAGTAAAAGCGAATACGGGTATATATGCGACAAAGAAATCAAACAGCGTCTTAGACGGTGCATATCTCTCCATATTTATGGGACGCAGCCTTAATTTTGAGGACCTTAGAGAATATGTGCCGGGAGACAGTATTAAAGACGTTGACTGGAAAGCCTCATCAAGAAGCGGCAGCCTACTTGTAAAGCGGTACGTCGCCGAGAAAAAGCACAATATACTCCTTGTCCTCGATACAGGAAAAAAGATGAGGGGCGAGACGATAACCGGTGCCGATAAAAAAGAGGTGGCAATGCTGACGGCCGGTACGATTTCATATATCGCATACAGAAACGGAGACAACATAGGAGCCCTTTACAACAATGATGAGATGGTGAATTATCATCAGTTCAAGACGGGCCTTGTGAATGTCGAAAAGTTTCTGTCATATTATGACAGGGATATATATAGGGGAAAAAAGAATCCGCTGGAAAAGTCTCTTGCCTTTATCATGAATAACTTAAAGCGCAGGATGATAATCTTTGTCATAACAGACCAGGAGGGCATGACATCGGTCAGCGAGACACTGCTTAAACAGCTGCGGTGCAAAGCCGATGTGCTCTTTGTAAATATACCTGACGCAGATATTGTTCATACAAAAGAGAAAAAGAAAAAAGTATTTGATCTCGATGGGGACAGGTATATGTCGCCATTTATATCAAGGGATAAAAAACTGGCTCAGCTCGAGAAAGAATATAAAGAAGACATGCGTCTTGAAAATGATAAAAAATTAAACAAATGCGGTATCTCTTCTGTTGATATCAGAAACGAAGCAGAAGTGACACCAAAGGTAATAGAACTGCTGGAGAAATATAAAAATGTCAACATCCGTTAGTCTGCAGGAGCCGTTTTCATACTCACTGAATCTGCTCCTTGCACTAGGTGCTGCGGTACTGCTTCCGTTACTCATAATGCTGATCATAAAACTGATCATGAAGGGAAAAGCCATAGCACCAAAGAAAAAAGAAAAAGAACAGCCGGCACCGCCTCCGATTGACAAGGACAGAGTGCGCGGAAAATATCTCGCCATCATTAACGAGATTGAGAAAAAGTATGACAGCAAAGAACTTGATGACAGAGCTGCATATCTTGAACTCAGCAGTGCTGTCAGAAACTTTGTCCACGATTATACAGGTGCCAATACCCAGAACATGACTCTGAACGAGATCGGTGCGCTCGGTATGCCGTCACTCTTTAATCTGATCAAAGAATTTTACAGGCCCGAGTTTGCCCTTGACAGTGGAGAGACTGATGTCAAAAAATCAATTGACACAGCGAGAAAGGTGGTGATGTCATGGAGCTGACCTACCCTCTCATAATTTATATAGGTATAGGCGTACTGGCTCTTGCATTCCTCGTCACCATGTTTGCCATCAGAAAATATGAAGGTGGTATAAAGAGTGCAAACGGATCGTTTATAAAGAAATTCAAGAGATACAGAAGTCTTGTCATCAGATACTGGTTTATCAAGTTTATCATGATAACAGCTTTGATGGCATCGATAGTGCTCTCGTTTTTCCTGGCAACGAGACCGACGAGAGTCCGTACCATTACAAACGAGACCCACAACAGAGATATATTTATCTGCTTTGACGTATCCACATCTCTTGACGGTATAAACTTAGAGATGTGCGAGATGCTAAAAGATTTTGTAAAGGACCTTAAGGGAGAGAGATTTGGTATCACCATGTTTAATGGCAGATCTGTTCTGGTATGTCCTCTGACAACAGACTATAACTATGTCCTCACAATGCTTGATACACTTGAAGAGTCAATCAGGGCAGGAGAGGATGTATGGTACTACTCTGATGTGGATGATATGGAAGCATACGGATACAGGTTTTCCGGAACATTAAGTGACTACGGCAGCTCCATGATAGGAGACGGACTGGCAACATGTCTCTATGATTTTCCGGATCTTGATAAAGAGCCTGACAGATCGAGAATGATAGTATTTGTCACAGACAACGATCTCCTCGGTGATCCCATAGTTACCATAGAGGAGGCGTGTGAACTCTGCAAAAACAGAGGCGTAAAGGTATTTGCCCTGGCCCCTGAGTTTGTCGTGGATGAGGGACTCTTTAAGAAAGCGGTAGAGAGTACCGGAGGCGGATACTACAATACGAGAGACAAGAAAGCAATGAAGAAAATGATGAATGATGTGACAGAGACAGATGTAAATGTCAGCTATAAGTCATTCACTACCATAGTGGACGTACCTGAGATTGGTATCATCGCTCTCATATCATGCGTCTGCGTATATTTTGTATGTGCAAGGAGGATAAGGCTATGAATCTTGACCTTGCGATCAATCCCGTCATACCATGGCCCGTGATGGCAGGTATATGCGTGGTACTGCTCATACTAAAGCGTAAGGGCTGGCTTAATTTCCTGCGCCAGCTTGTAATAGTGATACTGCTCTTTATGATAAACCTCCGCATTGCGGTTCCTTCAGATTCGGTGACGGTGGTAAAGAGAGATGTGGATGTACTCTTTGTGGTAGACAACACCATCAGTATGCTTGCAGAGGACTACGGAGTCAGAAACAAGCGGAGAATAGACGGAGTAAAAAGTGATATAGCAGAGATAATCGACTCGTTTGAGGGAGCGAGATTTGCCCTCATTACATTTACCGATTCGGCCAATTATCTCGTGCCATACACATCAGAATTCAGCCTGGTGACTCAGGCGGTAAATGAGCTTAACGGCCAGACCAAGTCATACGGCTCAGGTACGTCACTTAATGTGGTATTAAAAACATTTGAGGATAACCTTGAAGCCAATGCCGAGTCCATGGAGGAAGAGGATGATGACAGGATGCAGCTCGTATTTTTCATCAGCGACGGTGAGATAACGGATGAGAAAGATAAACTTGAGTCATTTGAGGATCTCTCAGAGTATATCGACGGCGGAGCAGTCCTGGGATACGGAAGTGACAAGGGCGGAGAGATGAGAGTAAAGTATTCTGCAACTTCGGAAGAGTATGAACTCCTCACATATTATGACGATCATTACAATCTGATCACGCCAAAGTCATATATTGATGAGAAAAATCTGAATGCTGTGGCTGACGATCTGGGTATCGATTATTATCACATGGACAGTGATAAAGATACAGAAAAAATGATAGATGAGATGCTGTCAAAGATCGAGAACGGCGATTTCTCAAAGAGCCGGGAGACAGGCGAGGGATATGATGAAATATACTGGATATTCGCTCTGGCACTTGCCGGATTCCTGCTCATTGACTTCATTTATTACAGACTGTTTTTCGGAAAGGAGCGATAGAGACATATGGATAAATTTCTGAAAGTACTGAAAATAATCGGACTGTTTCTGCTCTATGCCGTATACATGTGTGTGATACTGGTGCTTGCCCGTCACGGTCTGAACTATTTTTACAACGAGCATGTACTCAATCATTACGAGGATGGAGACTATTCCATAAATGACAACCTGCTCCTCACACTTAACTATATAGAGCCGTATATCGTTTATTTTAATAACGGAGATATATATTACAAAAACTCTCTTTACGATGAGGCTATAGAATCATACAAGGCAGCCCTTGAGTATGACAACGTACCGGAGGACAGGAGATGCAAGGCGAGAGTAAACATCTCCCTCTCCATAATTGCAAAGCTTCCGGAGGATTATGATACATATGAAAACATACCGGACTCTATAGATACTCTCCAGAGTGCAGCAGACAACCTCTTAGAGGAAGAGTGTGCAAAAGAGGACGGAGACGGACATGATGAGGATGCCCAGAAACTGTATGATGAAATCATCGAGGAGATAGAGAGATTAAAGCAGATCCAGGAGGAACAGGAGCAGCAATCACAGCCTCAGGATGGTCAGGATCAGCAGCCTCAGGATGGCCAGGATGGAGACGGAGATGGCGGAACAGGTCAGCAGCCACAGCTCCCCCAGCCCCAGCCGAGCCCTACGTCGCAGCCTGATGACGGCACCGGAGATGATGACGAAACGGACACTGAGGACGGTCAGCCCATGACATACGAGGAGTATGAGCAGATGATCCGCGACCAGATAGAGGCAGCAGCTCAGGATGCATACGAACAGCGTATAACAGATCTCCAGGAATATCAGGAGTGGGACAACGATTGGTGGAACTGGGACGATGATTATGACGGAATATGGTAATCTGTATTTTGCAAAAATGAATATCTGAATAACTGAAAATCCCTGCCCTTCGGTATTATAGAAGAGCAGGGATTTTGAAATTAAGACCAACGGTCTGATATGATTTTATTATAGAACCACAATAAAATAGAGAAGCACCCGCTTACGCGAGTGCTTAATTTCTCCGTTTAATATAAGAATTGGATGGGCGGCGTATCCATCATATCAGGTTCCCTAATGGGAGTGCAGGGTGCCTTTCCTGCTCGTCAA
>DFKO01000220.1 GCA_002373855.1 Lachnospiraceae bacterium UBA3643 | reverse complement strand
CTCCTTGATAATTACTCCATCAGATTTAGGACAGGCGGCGATCTGATCACAAAGATACTGCGCTATATCCCGGGAGCCATACTGATATCTTTATTCTGTTCATTTGGAGATGACCTCTCTGTTTTGGTGCTCCCTGCAAAATGCAGTGATTTTATTCAAAGTCTCTTTATCTCATTTTTTATCGCTTATATCTATCCTGTTGTATTTACTATATGGGAGAGCAAAACCATATCGGAAAAGGGTCGCAAGATCGGCAAGGCCATCGTCACTGGTATATGCTCTGTCATAATCCTGACAGGTATGATAATCATCGGTATTGCTACATATACAAACCGGAGTACGGCGGATGTCATCGAGATGGCGAGATTTATCATAGATGGTGATGAGATATTCTGGAAGGAGACAGGGGAGGAGACCGTTAAGGAAGAGGACCTTGGCATAGAGATAATAGCCCACAGGGGATATAGTGGTATCGCACCGGAAAATACCATAGCCGCATTCAAGAGGGCTGTTGATATCGGGGCTGACCAGATAGAGCTTGATGTCCAGATGACAAAAGACGGAGTGATCCTCGTATTTCATGACAATACCTTAAGCCGTATCACAGGCCACTCAGGTAAGATAAAGAACTTTAATTATTCCGAAATATGCATGCTCGATGCAGGCAGTTGGTTTGACAACGTAGCCGGCAGTTACAACGGCACATTCGGTGACGAAAAGATACCAAAACTCAGCGATGTATGCGAGATGCTGCAGGATACGGGAGTAGGTATTAACCTGGAGCTGAAGAATATCGGAGATGTCCAGGGCTTTACGGAAAATGTTGTTGAGATCGTAAAAGATTACAACATGGAAGACAGGGTTATCTTTTCATCATATAACTATACTTACTTAAAAGAGATAAAGGCGATCGACGAGGAGCTCATGGTCGAATATATTTCTGACACAGCCAATGCAGACGACCTTCTCA
This sequence comes from Lachnospiraceae bacterium UBA3643, assembly GCA_002373855.1. Lineage (GTDB taxonomy): Bacteria > Bacillota > Clostridia > Lachnospirales > Lachnospiraceae > NK4A136. Next base: position 5,306 of record DFKO01000220.1, on the reverse strand, counting down.
CTAATTATCCTGCTGATTATTACAATCTAAAGCTATCCGGTATTGAGGAGGATGCACCCGAAAAACTCCACGCGGCGGGCGTCAAGTTTTATGCATGGACTCTTAATGATGCAGAGTCTATCAGAAAGGCAGTAGATATAGGTGCTGACGGTATAGTTACCAATTATCCCGGAATAGCAAAGGTTGTCATCCATGATGAGTATTCATTTCTCTATGATTATTATGTAAAATCATATGAGGTGCCGGCACTTTACGATTATGTACTCCAGGAATCATACAGCAATTATGTGATGCAGGGCATGACAAAGGTCGGTGACAAGCTGCTGATCTCAGCTTATGACATATCATCCCATGGCAATACTGTCCTCTACGAACTTGGAAAAAAAGGAGACCTGGTCGGTATCATAGATACAGGCATGAAATGTCACGGCGCAGGTATCGGATATGACAGCCTGAATAACCTTTTATGGATAACGGGATCTGACGGATATGTATATGCATTTGACTGGTCGGGACTCATCGCAGGTAATACTGAGCCGGTATACAGTTTCTCTGCAGGCTTTTATAATCAGAACGGTGATGTAGTCGTATCATTCCTGACAGTCGATGATGACAAGCTGTACGTCGGAGCCAACATGGATGGCGTCGACGGCCAGATCAAGGTGTATGACATCACATATCCTACGAGTGAGCATCTCCTAAATATCATTTCTATCCCGGAGCATATCCAGGGCATCACATTTAGGCATGACTCAAATAATCGTAACAAGATAATCATGACCCAAAGCTACGGCAATGAAGATTCAAAGCTGCTGATATTCGGATACAGCGATCAGATAGTATCATATACAGAGGAAAATGCCCTTTGCTACATCCTGCCCGAAGGCGTGGAACAGCCGTTTTTGTCGGACGAGGGACTGTATCTGATATTCCACTCATCCGCAAGACCGTACAGGAGTGATGTGAGGGTGCCGAGCGACCGGATATGGATACTGAAATAAAGAAGGCTTTTAAATAAATTAAATGAATAATTCTGCTGATAATAAAACTTCAAAAATTAAATATTTCATGGCACTCCATATGCTGCTGCTGATCTATTCTCTGGGCAGCGTGTGTTCAAAGATGGCTTCGGGAGAATCATTTCTCTCATTTAAGTTCTGCCTTTTTTACGGACTGCTCATGTTTATTCTGGTAGTATATGCAGTAGTATGGCAGCAGATAATAAAAGGTCTGCCTATAGTTACGGCATATGCAAACAAGGCAGTCACAGTGATCTGGGGACTCGTGTGGGGACTGCTCGTATTTAATGAAACCATAACTGTATTTAATATTGTGGGAGCCGTCATCATAATGGCCGGCGTATATCTGGTGGTGACAGGCGATGAATAATTATCTTTATATTGGAATTTTTTTAATATCAGTTCTCGTCTCATCAGTGTCTCAGATACTGCTTAAGATAAGCGCAGGGAAAACATACGACAGCAAGATAGAGGAGTACCTCAACGCACCTGTTATCATTGCTTACGGACTGTTCTTTTTATCAACAGTTGTTACTGTACTCGCATATAAATACGTGGATCTTTCTCTTGGCCCTGTTTTGGAAGCAACCGGATATATCTGGGTGACACTGCTTGGATATTTAATACTGAAGGAAAAGGTCAGCAGAAAGAAACTGCTGGGGCTGGTTGTTATAATCGTGGGGATTATTGTTTTTAATGTAAATATTTGAAAATGATTATTCAGATTTGAAATGACTATGTTGAATCTTCTCTCAAAATAATAAAACTTTGATAATTACGAAGATATTAACTATTTTTTGTTATTCACAATAAAAAAATTTGGAATAATATTTTATCTCATACAAACCTCGTAATACTTTGTTGAATCAAAAGGATAAATATTATACCGAACCAAAAGTCTGCGAAGCAGACTAAGAAAGTGTTGATTTACAATAATTAACAGATTTGATAGTTATTATTTATATGTGTAAATTTTTGATGCAACAGTAGTGTTTTATTAACAGTTTCTGTGGTAAGGATTTTGAATAAGTAAAGGAGACAGGATAAATATGAAGTGGACACAGCTCAGAATAAAGACTATAAGCGATGCAGAGGACATGATTATTTCAGAACTCTACGATATCGGTCTAGAAGGTGCTCAAATAGAAGATAAAGTTCCTCTCACTGCAAGAGAAAAGGAGCAGATGTTTGTAGATATCATGCCTGACGTACCCGATGATGACGGCGTGGCATACTTAAACTTCTTTATTCAGCAGGAAGAGGATGAGTCAGAGGCAGACCATGATAACCGCGTAAAAGAGATCATGGAAAATGCAAAAGCAGTCCTTGAGGATATCCGTTCATATATGGAGATAGGAGACGGCACCATCGAGATCAGAGAGACAGAGGATAAGGACTGGATAAATAACTGGAAGGAATTTTTCCATCAGTTCTATGTGGATGATCTCCTTGTAATCCCTTCATGGGAAGAAGTAAAGGAAGAGGATAAAGATAAGATGATCCTCCATATCGATCCGGGTACCGCATTCGGAACAGGTATGCATGAGACAACCCAGCTCTGCATTAGAGCATTAAAAAAGTATGTAACAGATGAAACAGTCCTCCTCGATGTAGGTACAGGCAGCGGTATCCTTGGTATACTGTCACTCATGTTTGGTGGCAAATATGTTATTGGCACAGATCTTGATCCTTGCGCAGTTGAGGCTGTAGCTGACAATATCGCTCATAACAATATCGATAAGGATAAGTTTAAACTCATTATCGGAAACATCATCGACGATAAGGCTGTTCAGGATGAAGTCGGATATGATAAGTGCGATATCGTGGCAGCAAATATCCTCGCAGACGTACTTATCCCCCTGACCCCTGTCATCATCAACCAGATGAAAAAGGGCGGTATCTATATTACCTCCGGTATCATTGATATGAAGGAAGAGGTAGTAAAGAAAGCCATTGAGGATGCAGGCCTTGAAGTACTTGAGGTAAATCATCAGGGCGAGTGGGTCGGCATTGTGGCAAGAAAAAACTGATTAATATCCCAAAAGAAGTAAACATGGCGCATTAAAATGCAGGCAGTGAATCTGAAACCCGTTCCAAATAATCAATCTGTAAATTTTTGTTTTGCAATTGGTATTTGAGCGTATCAACAGAAAAATATGAGGAGAATAAATGCAGCATTTTTTCACTTCACCCGAGAATATCAGAGAAAAAGAAATAATAATTACCGGAGATGATGTCAATCATATAAAAAATGTCCTCCGGATGAAACCAGGTGAGGAGATTTCCGTCAGTAACGGCGAGGACATGAAAGAGTACCGCTGCGAGATTTCTTCCATAGAAGATGACAGAGTGGTATGTACTCTCATGTTTGTAAAGGAATCAGGAGTGGAACTCCCCGTAAATGTCACTCTGTTTCAAGGACTGCCTAAAGGCGACAAGATGGAGACGATCATCCAGAAGTGTACAGAGCTTGGCATATACTCGGTTGTCCCCGTAAATACAAAACGGTGTGTCATGAAGCTTGACCCAAAGAAAGAGAAAAGCAGGATCGCCAGATGGCAGGGTATTGCGGAAGCCGCCGCAAAGCAGAGTCAGCGCGGTGTGATCCCCGAAATTAAGCTTGTAATGTCATTTAAGGAAGCCGTAAACCTTGCCTCGGGATTTGAAGCGAAATCAATCCCGTACGAACTGGCAGAAGGTATGCATGACACAAAAAACTGGATCGAATCAGTAATAAATTCGGCAACAGATTACATATCAAAGTCCGCTGATAGTCCATCGGAGCCTGTCACAAAACCTGGTGTTGCAGTATTCATAGGCCCGGAGGGGGGCTTTACTGAAGAGGAAGTCGAGTACGCCCGTAATACCGGCATCACACCCATATCCCTTGGCAAGCGTATCCTTCGCACAGAAACCGCCGGCATGACAGTCATGTCCATACTTATGTATGAGTTGGAGATCATGAATAAATGAGAATAATAAAAAACTGTGGTTAAATGAAAAACAAAAAATCCATTTGAACTTTGATGGGTCTTGTTAGTTTGAAATGATGGAATATAAAATTATTCATTACGAATAAAAACTGTTTTAAAATATCTAATAATACTAAGTAATAATAACAATATTAAATATGTATTATTTTATTAATAACATAACTACTCGAATAATTCTTTCGTTATTATTTGGATTAATAAATTTGTTTAATCGTCAACTATTTAGTTTTCAAACATTTTATTAACTAATTGTTTATAAAGGCCGACCGGTATCAGATGTCGCATTAACCAAGGGGTTAGCGGTTCTTGGCAAATGTTCGCCCACAGGAAGATTTTTCCGTGATGGAAAAATCAGGGGCAACTGAGGCATGGATGCCGAATTTGCCCCGGTTCCGTCAGCTATATAAAAACTACAAAACATTTGCTTAGAATCCGCAACCCCGCAGGTGTCAGCGACATCCGATACCGGTCGGCCGAAGAAAAACTAAAAAGGAACCAATATGAATCAGATATACCTCGACAACTCAGCCACCACCAAACCCTTTGACGACGTGATAAACACCATGTCCCGCATCGCCCTCGATGACTACGGCAATCCGTCAAGCCGCCATAATAAGGGCATGGACGCTGAGGATCATGTAAAAAAATCAAAAGACGTCATCGCTGGTCTCCTAAAAGCAAAACCCGATGAGATAATATTTACCTCCGGCGGTACCGAGAGCGATAATACCGCTCTGATTGGTGCGGCTATGGCAGGCAGGAGAAGGGGAAACCATATCATCACTACATCCATCGAGCATCCCGCAATCCTTGAAACCACAAAATACCTGGAGAAACAGGGCTTTGATATCACATATCTCCCGGTAGATGAATATGGTATAGTAAATACAGATGCTCTGAAGGATGCCCTCAGGCCTGAGACCCTGGTCGTATCAGTAATGCATACAAACAATGAGATAGGCAGCGTCCAGCCGGTAGAAGAGATCGGCAGGATAGTTAAGGCATACAACAAAGATATCCTCTTTCATGTAGATGCTGTCCAGGGCTTTGGTAAGTATAAGATCATCCCAAAGAAGATGAACATCGATATGATGAGCGTCAGTGGTCATAAGATACACGGCCCTAAGGGTATAGGATTCCTTTATGTAAGGGAAGGCGTCCGCATCCTCCCGTATTTGCTCGGAGGCGGTCAGCAAAAAGGTATGCGCTCAGGGACTGAGAATGTTCCGGCCATTGCAGGCCTCGCCCTTGCGTCAGAAAAGATATATGATAATCTTGATACAGAGAGACAGAG
>DFKO01000007.1 GCA_002373855.1 Lachnospiraceae bacterium UBA3643 | reverse complement strand
GCTGTTGAGGATATCATAAAGCAGGCAGAGCATTTCGGCCATAAAGCACTGGCAGTGACAGACCACGGCAATGTACAGGCATTCCCTCTGGCGAATCATGCTAAATTAAAGAATAAGGACTTTAAGATACTCTACGGCGTAGAGGGATATCTAGTAAACGATCTGCAAAAGACAGTCACCAATGATAAAGGTCAGAAACTGGACGGTACCTTTGTCGTATTTGATATAGAGACGACGGGATTTTCACCGTGCACCGATGAGATCATAGAGATCGGAGCAGTAAAGGTTGAGAATCTCAAAGTGACAGAAAGGTATTCGACATTTGTCCACCCGGTCAATAAAGTAATATCTCCGAGGATCCAGGCCCTCACATCCATTGATAATGCTATGGTTAAGGATGCACCGACTATTGATACGGTGCTCCCTGAGTTTCTCTCATTTTGCGGGGATGCAGTCCTGGTAGCCCACAATGCTGATTTTGATGTGAGTTTTATAAAGGCCAATGCAGAGCGCCTCGGCATACCGACCGATATCACATATGTGGATACCATGGGTATATCGAGATACCTGTTTCCCGAGATGGCCAAGCACAATCTCGACGCAGTATGCAAGAAATTAAAGCTCGTCAATGAACATCATCACAGGGCTGTGGACGATGCAGCCGTGACTGCAAAGATATTTGAAAAGATGATCACCATGCTCTATGAGCATGAGATATACGACCTTAAAGACCTTAAGGAAAAGGGCGTGATGCCAAAGGAGTCTGTGGCAAAACTCCATTACTATCACGTAATAATCCTTGCCAAAAATGAAATCGGCAGACGTAATCTATACAAGCTCGTCAGTATGTCCAATGTGGAATATTTCCATACGAAGCCCAAGATACCAAAGAGCATGATAGCAAAATACAGGGAAGGTCTCATCATAGGCAGTGCCTGTGAGAGAGGCGAGATATACTCTGCCCTGGTAAGAGGTGAGGACAGCGCTGTAGTAGCAGGACTTGTGGATTTTTATGATTACCTGGAGATCCAGCCCATAGACAACAACAGGTTCCAGATAGCATCGGAGCATTATCCTGATATCAACGATGAGGAAGATCTCCGATCAATGAATAAAAAGATCGTGGCTCTCGGCGATACATACGGCAAGCCTGTATGCGCCACATGTGACGTACACTTTTTAAATCCCGAGGATGCCATATACAGAGAGATCATATTATCAAGCAAGAAGATGAACGACGAGGGAGACCCTACGCCCCTTTATCTGCGTACCACAGAGGAGATGCTTGATGAATTCTCATACCTTGGATTTGACAAGGCTTTTGAGGTAGTTGTTAAAAATACAAATATGATCGCAGATATGTGCGAGCGCATCACACCGGTCAGACCTGACAAGGCACCGCCTGTCATCGAAAACTCCGATGCGACACTTCGTAAGATATGCTATGACAAAGCCCATGAGATGTACGGTGATCCGCTGCCTAAAATTGTAGAGGACAGACTCGAGAGAGAGTTGACATCGATCATCAGCAACGGATATGCCGTTATGTACATCATCGCCCAGAAACTGGTATGGAAGTCTGTGGAGGACGGATATCTGGTAGGCTCCCGTGGATCCGTAGGTTCATCCTTTGTTGCAACCATGGCGGGTATCACGGAGGTAAACCCCTTATCGCCCCATTATTACTGCCCTGAGTGTTTCTATAATGATTTTTACTCAGATGATGTAAAGCAGTATGCCGGTATGGCAGGATGCGATATGCCGGACAAGATATGCCCCGGATGCGGCAAGCCACTTAAGAAAGACGGCTTTGATATACCCTTTGAGACATTCCTCGGGTTTAAGGGAGACAAGGAGCCTGATATCGACCTTAACTTCTCCGGTGAGTACCAGTCCAAGGCTCATAAATATACGGAAGTAATCTTTGGCGCAGGCCAGACATTCAGAGCCGGTACAATAGCGGGTCTTGCGGACAAGACAGCATACGGACTGGTTAAGCATTATTTTGAAGAGCATAATATCGTCCGCCGCGACGGCGAGATAACACGTATCGCAAAATGCTGTGAAGGTATCAGACGTACGACGGGACAGCATCCCGGCGGTATAGTCGTGCTCCCTGTAGGAGAGGATATCAACTCCTTTACACCTCTTCAAAAACCGGCCAACGATATGACGACAGATATCGTTACAACCCATTTTGAATACCATTCCATCGATCACAACCTGTTAAAACTCGATATCCTCGGACACGATGATCCGACCATGATCAAGATGCTCTCGGATCTGACAGGTATAGATCCGGTAAAGATACCCCTTGATGATCCCAAGGTCATGAGCCTGTTCCAGAATCTGGAGGCTCTGAATATCACGCCTGACATGATAGGCGGTACCCAGCTCGGATCCCTTGGTATCCCTGAGTTTGGTACGGACTTTGCCATGGGCATGCTCCTTGAGACAAAGCCGACTCACTTTTCAGACCTTGTGCGTATCGCAGGACTTTCCCACGGTACAAACGTATGGCTGGGCAATGCCGAGACCCTGATCAAGGAGGGCAAGGCGACTATTTCCACGGCTATCTGTACGCGAGACGATATCATGACATACTTAATCCAGATGGGCCTCGAGCCGTCGGATGCATTCTCCATCATGGAGAACGTCCGTAAAGGTAAAGTAGCAAAGGGCAAGTGTGACAAGTGGGAGAAGTGGAAGGAAGATATGCTGGCCCATAATGTACCTGACTGGTATGTATGGTCATGCGAGCGTATCGAGTACATGTTCCCCAAGGCCCACGCCGCAGCATATGTTATGATGGCGTGGAGAATAGCATACTGCAAGATAAATTATCCTCTGGCATACTACTGTGCATTTTTCTCTATCAGAGCTAAAGCCTTTTCATATGAGACCATGTGCTTTGGCCAGGCAAAGGTAGAGCAGAGACTGGCAGAGCTTCGGAAAAAAGCTGAGACAGAGAAACTGACGGCCTCAGAAGATGCATCCATAAGAGACCACCGTATCGTCCAGGAGATGTATGCGAGAGGACTTGAATTTATGCCGATAGATATATACAAAGCAAAGGCAAAGGATTTCCAGATAATAGACGGCAAGATTATGCCGGCATTTGTGGCTATCGACGGACTCGGTGAATCTGTAGCCCTCCAGATAGAAGAGGCTGCAAAGAAGGGCGGGAAGTTCCTTAGTAAAGATGATCTGAAGCAGAGGGCAAAGATAGGCCAGTCTGTAATAGATAAAATGAGCGATTTGGGCATCCTGGAGGGATGGCCCGAGACAAACCAGCTCAGTGTGTTTGACTTTATGTAATAACGAGGTGCGGATTTGAAATTATCATCAAAACGTAAAAATTATTCCATCATAGTATTTATGCTGATCGTGTCGATGATACTCGGCGGATGCGGTAAGGCAGGTACTGTCAGTGACAATAATATTTCCGGCAATTCCGTATCGGAAGGCGAGGTATCGGCTGATGAAATAGCTCCCGTAGCTGTATCGGTTGATACAGTCATCGACAATACCATGACTATGAGTACGGCTGCCCAGACCGAGGTGGATAATTTCGAGTCGACTCTTTATGATAATTATTATACTTATCAGGATTTTCAGGAGGCGTCACTGCCTACGGGAATGGCCGGTGAGGTCATATCCGGATACAGCAGGGATATACTCTTTGCCAACGGCACGCCGATCACCCTCCTCGAATCAACAGCCGACGTGAGCGGATATATTCATGATAATAATGTCCAGACAGCTCTTGAAAACGATCTCTCAGATGATAATACGGGATACGGAGCCATAGCCGTATGGCAGGACGGCTCCCTGACAAGATATGTATATTTATCAAATATGGCGGAAGTGTATGGTGGATCATACAGAGAGACTATACTGGCCGATGTGGATATCGCGATACTGAGCACCGGAGAGACCAAGTCTTCACCCAATATCTCATTTGTATTTGGCGGCGGTATGTACGGCGATGTGATCGGCGATGTATCAATATCCGTCAATGATGCCCTCCCCATGTACCTTTATGGCGGCGGATATAACGGCAGTATTTACGGCGATGTAAATGTGGCATATACAGGCAACAGCTGGTCATCCGAGATAGTAGGAGGTGGTCTGGCAAGACCTTTTAACAGTGATGTAAAAGCCCTGGTGTACGGTGATATCAATCTTACTGTTGATACCCACGACAGCTCAGTTGAAAATATCATATGCGGCGGCGGATTTGCGGAGAGTACCTCATTATATGCAGCCTGCAGCGATGTATTCGGATCTACCAGCGTGAGCGTTAATTCCCAGAATGTATATGAACTCGTAGGCGGCGGTATATCATACTGCTCTGATATAGGCCTGTATGCATCATCGAATGTACTTGGAGATACATATGTATATATGAGCAATGCAAAGCTGCCATACAACAGCAAGTCAGGGATAGTAAACAGCGGCGTCCTCGTCGCAGGAGGCCTGACATACGGAGGTATAGCCATTGTGGAGGGAAGTGCTACCGCTGATTTAAAGGGCGTAACATTTGACAGAGGTTCCCTTGGCATAGTACCGGGTGGTATATGCAACGCGGTATCATTAAATGCCGTAGCCGATGTAAGGGGCGGTACGTATGTATATAAAGATAAAGCTTCCAAGGATTATCGCATAGTATAT
>DFKO01000202.1 GCA_002373855.1 Lachnospiraceae bacterium UBA3643 | reverse complement strand
TCGAACTTTTCGCAGAACTCCTTGCGATTCAATCCGGTAGACTCTCTTAATTCTTTCATTTTTACACTAAACGATTCATCAGACATATCATTTCTCCCTTCATTGTTTTACTCATTGAGCATATGGTAACACATATCCTTTATTTACACAATGAGTATTTTAGAATGTATTTTTAAAGGAGATTGTCTTATCTTTCGTGAATCGTAGTATTTCGGTAGTATAGTTTCCTTTGTCTGCCACGATTTGCCGTAATATGCTGAAGTTTATGGCATTATGCGTTCTCGCTGAACCATTTGCACCAGCAGACAAAAAGTATCTCCTAGTGCAATATATAATATATGTATAATCAGAACATTAAAAAACTGCATACCTTAATTAAGATATGCAGGGAATTTTGAACAAAGCAGCGGTCAAAAGATTTTAAGACTTTTAAATCATATTCAAAAGATCCTTCCAGCTGCCATGGGCATAATCATCGATATTTCTGTTTTCTTTATTTATGAGCCAGTCGGTGACGATAAACACCTGCATGCCCGTATCGAGGGCTGCAGTGTCTTCCTTGGCATCATTTCCGATCACGAGACACTCATCCGGCTTAATATCGCACACATCGGCTATCTCCGCAAAATATTTCGGGTTAGGCTTGCAATAATGTGAATTTTCATATGATGTGATATATTCAAAGGAATCTGGGTCAAGTTTCGCCCAGCCTATCCTTGACCTCTGGGCTATCATGGGAAACAGAGGATTGGAGGCGATAAACAGTCTGTAACCCTTATCCCTGCATTTACCGACAAATTCCGGGATGTCGGGATTGGGTGTCAGGATTTTTTTGACATCATTAAATTCATTCCTGTAAAATTCATCAAATATGGTTTCGTCCTTTAAAACCTTTTCACCGAGAACAGACGCAAAGGTATTCCAGAAGGCTTCCTTATTGGTCCTGCTTCCGTCATTTGTCACCATTGCCGCAGTGCCCTTCCACACTCCTGCCGTAAGCGACTCTGACTCATAGCCGTGGGGGATCATTTTCTTGGCAAGCTCCCTGAAATATTCCTTTGTAAAAACATCATTATCCATGGCACAGAGTGTACCGTCAATATCAAACAGGATGTTTTTTACTTTGCTTATATCAATTTGATTTGTTGTCATAAATCTCTTTCCTTAAATCCATTTAATTATTTTATAATTCCTCAGCAGCATTATTTGCCGATACCGAATCAATATACGGATTCTCCGGGTCGGTGGGATCCCATCCCCTCGCCTGTTCATCTGTTGTATCTATCTTGACAGGGTCAGGCTTTCCGAGCGGTCCCGGCGAGGTGTAATCATCATAAATGATAGTGGTAAAGCCTGTAGGACAGTTTTCGTAAAGCCATGTCTCATCTGCATAGCAGAGCCTAATGCATCCGAGGCTCGCAGGGCTGCCGAGCTTGTTGAATTCATCATATTCGAGGTCGTCCGTGCTCTTGGTGTAATAGCATACCGTATGGAACATTATACCTCTGTATACTGTAATGGCATTGCGTCCCCAGCTTCCGTCCACCATATAGCACCAGTCATATCTGCCGCTTGTTGTAAATCTGCCTGTGGGAGTCTCGTGACCTTCCCTGCCTATACTGCATGCAAAAGCTTTGACCGGCACTGTATAATTGCCGTCAGTGTCCTTCTCATATACGGTTACGCAGCACATTGCCCGGTTTACAAGGACTATATAGGGCTGTCCGGCAATTCCGGCAGCATCAAAGCTGTATGTACAGCCATCCGGCTTATAATAAAACGGTTGAGGTCTTACTACAACAGTTCTCTCTGCCACGACCAGTTCATTATTAAGATTTACCGCAGCATATAATATCTTATAAGTACCTGTCTTGTTCGGATCAAATGTGCCTATATCATAATTGATCGTCTGACCCGGCGCAAATTCTTCGGATAAGGATACGCCCGCCATAGGGTCAAAAGATGTACCCACAAAGAGGTTGACTTGGGTGAGACCCAGTATCTGATTGGACGCACTGCCTCCTGAAGTGGTGCCTGTCTGATATGCATTGCCCACAACAGTTACGATACATGATTTTTCCGATGTATTGCCTGCAAAATCTGTTGCTGTATACGTGATCTCGTAATCACCTTCCACGTTTATATCGAGGTCTTTGTAATCGACGGTGAGTACAGGATTTTCGTCAAGATTATCAGTAACTGTCACCGCGCTTGTATAATCAAGGGCTGTACCGGCATTCACCATGATATCATCGGCACCGCTTATTACAGGCGCTTCGTAATCAGGCATTTCTATCTTTATGAGCGGCATGACCGTAGTGGTATTGCCACCAAGGTCTGTTATATATACATTTACTGTATATTCGCCGGGCGTCGTCGTGTCGATATCCGCATAATTCATTGATATGGTTACTTCTGTGGCATCATCACATGTCTCTATGAGATCCGATGTATTTATTACCTGATCCGTTGTAAATAATTTCGGACTGTCGCTGACTGTTACGACAGGGGCTATTGTATCGACTACTGTGACATTTAATTTTTTGACATTTTTGCCTTTTTCCGAGTATTCTACAGTATATATACCGGGTACTGCGGTATTGACATTGCCGCTTGCAAGTACTGCTGATGCAGAGACTGTCTCCTTTACTGTAATATAGTCATAGGGATCAAAGTCGGTTCCTGCCTCAAGTGTTATCTCGTTTTGCGATAATGTATAATTGCCACCGGGATTTAATGCAATAAATACAAAGAAACCGCAGAGGCAGATCATTGTGATTATTGCGATTATAAAAATGATATTTACTTTTCTGTTTTCCTGTAATGCTCTTTCCATTTCTCTATTTCGGAATCCAAATTATTAAACTTTCCGAGTTCTTCCAGTTTTTCCATGTTTAATTTGGGAAAATTATTTAATTTACATACTTCTACTATCTGTTCCACAAACTCGAGCCTGTTATTTATGGCATCCATCTTTTTGGCTATCTTCTGCCTGGTGACAACAGTCGGCTCTATATTGTTCATAACCCCGTAATTAACCATCGTATCGGGATAATGCTCCAGCTTATATAAATGCATGGGAGTATATATATACTTTTCAAGCATTATAAAGAATCCGAGGCCGAATACTGCGCCAAATACCGATACGTAGTAAAACAGATCCCCCGACCCCCTGGTGGCATATTCCGCAAAGACAAGTATAAAGACAAATAATAAATAAAATGTCCTGGCAGTAGATGCCTTCTCGTAATTTTCATCTATATCACGGCGTCTGATACCCAGCTGTCTGATCTCTTCCTTGCACAGCCGGAGTCTTTCTTTTAAGTCTGCCAGTTCCTCGTCATACACATTTCTTGAATACTTCTGTTTGATATCATCCTCGTCTTCGCCGAATGTGCCATAAGCATATCTGAAAAAGTCTTTGCTGAAATCCTCTATGTCTTTTTCGTCATCAATGCCGTCGGTTAGTTTTTCTCTGATCTTGTCCGAGAGAAGTTTTCTGTCATTATATTCCTTGCTGGTGCGACGGACAGTGTCAATCATCTCATCTGTCTCAGACAGCTCGTCCAGGATTAGCCGGATAGTCTCTTCCGCTTCTTTTCTCTCATTGTGATAGCTTTCGTATCCCCAAAAAGACTTAAGCGTTTTTAGCAGAGATACTATAAGTGCCAGGGATGTAGCTCCTCCAAACACCATACCCATGCCCATTCCTATAAAAGTATAGGCATTAGTCATCGACTCCTTTATAAAATGATAGAGACAAAAGGCTGTAAACGGCAGAGCACAGCCCATGACTATGAGGGTGGCTATCAGTTTAAAAACAGATAATTTAATTCTTGATGGAATTGATGCATAACGATATTCAGCTTCAGTGAGCTGATATTCAAGATTTTTCTTTTTACTTAAATATTTATAAATATCAGAATCAGCAAACATTAATTCTTATCAATTTTTATTTTCGTCGTTGTTATCGCCGGTCTCGCTGTTTTCATTTTCGCTGTCTTTATTAAACAGGTTGTTGAAGGGATTTAAGGATTTTGATTTTTTTGTGCTCTTGCCCTTAAGATCCTTAACCTCCTCTTTCGGTATCATTATGAAATTATTATCATCATCGATCATGCTGACGGATCTGTAATTCATTGTATCCGTTGTAAGATTCTTGTTTAAAAGCCTTGAATTGATAAATGCCTTAAAGCCTGTAAAGAATACGGCAAATATAGGCACGCCAACGAGCATTCCCACGATGCCGAAGCATCCGCCAAATAATGTGATGGCAAATATTACCCAGAAGCCGGACAGACCCGTGCTGGAGCCAAGGATCTTGGGGCCGAGGATATTGCCGTCAAACTGCTGGAGAATGATGACAAATATGACAAAATAAAAGCATTCCACGGGGTCAACCATGAATATAAGCAGCGCCGACGGAATGGCTCCGATAAAAGGACCAAACACGGGGATGATATTCGTGATACCGATGATCACACTGATAAGCGCAGCATAATCAAACTGGAATACAGTCATGACAATGAATGTAATAAGCCCTATACAGAGGGAATCTGCCAGCTTTCCTACAAAGAAATTCTGGAAGGTTTTGTTTATATACCGGATGTTATTGATGGTATTATTGGCAGTCTCCTTTTTAAACAGACCGTATATGGTCTTTTTGCACTGGCCTATCATCAGCTCCCTGTTGGCCATCAGGTATACCGACACGATTATACCGATCACAAGATTCAGCACGAACTTGACTACACCGAATACACCGCTCTTAATATTATCCATCCATACGGTAAAACTCGGTAGAATGTTTTCCGTAAGGAAATTGTATATCTCATCCATTATCTCCGAGGCACTGTAATCAAAATTCATCTTGATATTTTCCGGGAGCTTGTCCTTGGTCTCGGTGAGCCATGTCTCAACATTTCTCTCATATGTAGGGAATGACTTGATGATTATGGTAAAGCTCTTGTACAGCTCCGGGATGACTAATCTGAAAAAACCTGCGATTGCGAGGAAAAACAGGATCAGTGTGATAGCGATGCTGACTACCCTGAGTCTCTTGGCAGTCTTTGGCTTTCGCGTCTTTGCCTTAAAGACATTGTTTTCAAAAAAAGCACAAACGGGTATCAAAATATATGCAATGATAAAGCCGTATATTATCGGCGCGATTATCTTGAGCAAGCTGCTGAACGCATTGATGACCTTGCCGAAATGGAAAATCATATAAATACATACGGCTGACAGCATTATCACAACGAATGTTGCCGTCGCGATCCTGATTATATTTTTCTGACTGTTCGTACTCATCTTTACGCCTCTTTTTTATTTCTGATTTCTTTTATATTTTCAAATTTTTTATTTTAAAATCGCTTTATGTGCAGCCGTATAAATATTTTTTTATTTAAATGTTTATTGCACATACATTAGAAATTTTATCACATCAAATTTAAAATTTGAACAATTCCGGGATGTAATGTTTGTGTAATATTATCAACAAAAAAGCAATATAATCCCTTATCTGTTATCTTATCCTGTCGTTTACATAAATTTCTTATGGAAACCAATCGGATTTATGATAATATATCAATATGGCAAAGGTTTTATCTCAGGATTATCATGAGCAGGTAAAATTACAGAATATTCAAAAACTAAGGGAACTTGAGGCAAAGCTCCCCGGTTTTTGTACTACTTTCTTCAGGGGCATCAGTGTACGGTCGGGGTCAAGGACCTGTATTGCGTACGCTTATGATCTCATAGTATTTTTTACATATGTGACAAATTATATTCTCACGGATCCTGATCTCCCCATAAATAAGCTTGGTCTTGATGTACTTGATAAGATCACCCGCATGGACCTTGAGAATTATATCGATTATCTCTCACTCTATACATCTGATGATGGCGTCACTCACTCTAATGATGAACACGGAAAAGCAAGAAAGCTTTCTGCGGTCCGGGGGTTATACAACTATTTCTATGAAGCAGAGCTGATTAAGACCAACCCTGCTTCTATCGTTCGCAGCCCTAAAATCCACGAAAAAAATATTATACGGCTTGATCCCGGCGAAGTCGCAAAACTCCTCGATATAGTTGAGGCGGGCTCAGACCAGGAAAGCAGACACCAGGGCAATTATCATAGGATCACAAAAGTTCGTGATATGGCCATGCTGACTCTCCTCCTTGGAACAGGTATACGAGTATCCGAGTGTGTGGGACTGAATATGTCGGATGTTGATTTTGATAACTGCTCTATCAGAGTAGTCCGTAAAGGCGGCAATGAGGCAGTTGTATATTTCGGAAATGAAGTTGAGGATGCCCTCAGGGATTATCTGGAGCAGAGAAAAGAAATCATACCTCTCTCCGGTCACGAGAAAGCCCTCTTTTTATCAATGCAGAATCGACGTATCTCTGTCAGGGCCGTGGAAAACCTGGTCAAAAAATATGCTTCCCAGGTGACTACATTAAAGAAAATCACTCCCCATAAGCTTCGTAGTACATACGGCACCAATCTCTATAAAGAAAGCGGCGACATCTATCTCGTAGCCAGTGTCCTCGGCCATAAGGATGTAAATACCACAAAGCGTCACTATGCCGATATGAACGAAGAAGCAAAACGCGCAGCCCGAAATATGGTCAAGCTGCGCAAGGAGTAAAAATAGAGCTGTTTGCTATTAGACATTTTTAAGAATATGTAATCCCCGATATTCAAAATTAAACACTCAGTTCAAATGATTTAATAAACATATTCTGTGCTGTAATAAGGAATAACAATATACTGTCCCGCCTTAATCGTGTCGGTATACATATGATTGATATCCTTTACCTCGTTAATATATTCTTTATAAGATTCCTCATGAGCGTTCTGCCTGGCGATGCTCCAGAGTGTATCCCCTTTCTGAACCATATACGATGTGAAATATTTATAATATATCTGACTGTCCTCAGCCTGGGCTTTTGTAGGTACCAGCAGGCCGAGGATAACAGACATGAGGATCATGGCGAATGCAGAAGCAAGTTTCAGGGGAAGGGACTTGCGCTTCTTATTCTTCCTGATCTTTCTGAAAGTATTGGATCTATTCACAGACCGGTTGTCGTATCTGTCGGCGATGATCTCACCGGGACGATTCTCTGTTCTCCTGTTAATTTCATGTAATGGAACATAATTTACAGTTATCTCTCTCATAATACGCCTCCGAATAAACGTTCGTGAACATTTGTTCTTACTTGTTGACATAAATATAGCAAACGGTTGTTCGGATGTCAATACTTTTTCGAACATATTTTCCCGAAAATATGTTTGCTATTTTAAATGAGGTGTGCTATGATGTATTTATGAAAACGAACAATTGTTTTGAATATGTAAAGGAGATTGTTTATGACTAAAAGAGAAGCGATTGATTATGAAGACGGCTTCGAGCCCGAGATAAAACGGGGCAAGATTTCTGCAAAGCAAAAGGAAATCCTTGATTATATTAAAGATATCATTCTTCAGAAGGGGTATCCGCCGACAGTTCGTGATATATGCGAGGCAGTCAACCTTCGGTCCACATCATCTGTCCACGCTCATTTGGAGACTTTGGAAAAGCGCGGATATATAAAGCGTGACCCAACCAAACCCCGTGCCATTGAGATCATTGATGACTCGTTCCGTATGGTGCGTCAGGAGATGACCAGTATACCTGTTGTAGGTCAGGTTGCAGCCGGCATGCCCATCCTTGCCCAGCAGAATATCGAGAGCTACTTCCCTCTCCCCGTTGAGTTTGTACCAAACAAGGAGACTTTCGTCCTCAAGGTAAAGGGGGACTCCATGATCAATGTCGGTATATTCAGCGGCGACAGCATCTTTGTGGAGGTTACCAATACTGCCAGAAACGGCGATATAGTAGTCGCTCTCATCGACGACTCTGCCACTGTCAAGACTTTCTACAAGGAGGATGGTCATATCCGTCTCCAACCGGAAAATGACAGCATGGATCCGATTATCGTTGATAACTGTGAGATCCTCGGCAAAGTCTTCGGAGTGTTTCGTCTCTGCAGATAAACTGAGTATAGAATATAAAGATTTAATGAATTAAAAAACAAAGTAATCTGACGCATTGAGGCGCGGAGCAGACTCTCAGCGTCAGATTACTTTGTTTTTAATGTTAAGCATCTATTTGGACTTCTTTCTCGACAAAAAATCGAAATCTTCCTCTTTGTAGCAAAACATTATCATTATCACAAGCCATATCATACAGCATGTGATATAGCAGTCTGCAACATTAAATATCGGAAAATTAATCAGATTAAAATATATAAAATCCCTGACATAACCGAGGAAAAAACGGTCTATTGTATTACCCAGAGCACCTGCCAGTATAAAGGCGAGGCATATATGAAACTTAATATATTTTTTATCATCAGGCACCTTTATATAAACATATGCTATAAAGGCAAATACCACAACCGAGATGATCAGAAATATTATCCTGCTGTTCTGGAGCATTCCAAATGCCGCCCCGAAATTTTCCAGATATCTGAACTGTATTACTTTATCAATGATAATGATCGGATCACCCTGCTTTAAACCGGTGGCCCATATTTTTGTGATCTGATCGAGCCATATCAGTACGGCGCATAAAACCAGATCAATGATTATCATGATTATCTTACTCTTTCTTTTCATCACTCTTTTGCATCATCCTCTGTAAAGTGAATCTGGCCGATGGCATCAAGCATCTCCTGTTCTGTTACATCATCGGATATTACGGCTTTGCCTACTTTTTTCAGCAGGCAGAAGCTGACACCTTTGTCGGTGGCTTTCTTGTCACTTTTTACAAGTTCAATTATGTCATTCGGGTCAATATCAGTTATGGTGATCGGAAGATTAAACGGTACAAACATATCCCTGATCTCATAGAAATCTTCCATATCAAGCATGCCCTTCTTCCATGAAATATATGCCGCACATACAGATCCAAGGGCAACGCACTCGCCGTGCATCAGCTCAAAATTTTTGTATTTCTCAATGGCATGGCCGATTGTATGACCAAAATTAAGAGTCCTCCGCAGTCCTGTCTCAAAGGGATCCTGCTCTACGACCCTCGCTTTTAATTCGCAGCATCTTTCAATCATCTCACCTAAAATATCAGCCTTTAAATCAAAGATGCCATACATATTTTCAAGTATCCATTCATAAAATGCTCCGTCCATAATGAGGCCGTACTTAAGAACTTCTCCCATTCCGGAATAATACTGTCTCGCCGTTAATGACTTAAGGGTGGATGTATTAATATAAACGAGCCTTGGCATTTTAAAGGCGCCTATCATATTTTTGTATCCATCAAAATCAACGCCTGTCTTGCCGCCGACACTACTGTCAACGCATGCAAGCAACGTTGTGGGTATCTGAATAAAATCAATACCTCTCATATATAAAGACGCTGTAAAGCCGGCGAGATCTCCGACTACTCCACCGCCCACTGCTGCTATTACATCTTTTCTGTTAAATTTATGCTCTACAAGAAACTTTAAAGCATCTCTTACCACATCGAGATTCTTGTTTTCTTCTCCGGCCTCAAAAGTGTATGTATATACTTCCTTAAATGCTTTTTTCAGCTGATTCGTGACTTTCTCGGCATATAACGGGCCTACAGACGAGTCGGTTATAATACAGCACTTTGTGCCTGCAAAACCAAGCTCCTTAACGGCAGGGCCGAGTGCCTGAAACGATTTTTCAAACATTATCTCGTAGCAGGGTTTCTTATTTAATTTAACATTTAAAACTGATGACATATAAATACTCCGAAATATTTTTTACCCGGTAATTATACCATGTTTGTAATGGATTTATAACTCATTTACATGATTTTATTATACATAAAAAAACTCTGAAATACACGGCAATTCATGTATCTCAGAGTTTAAATATTTAATAGAATGAATTAGTTTTCATCTCCGTTATCATCATTATCGGAAATAAATCCTGATATATCTACTCCTTCGGGAACAAGTACATAAATTGAATTTGTAATAGGCTTTGCCTGTCCGTTAAGTGCATATGCTGAACCAAATGAGAAATTAAGCACATCTCTTGCAAGGTCCGGTGCACAGAATGAAAGGTTTAAAATAACAGCCTTGCCGTCAAGAAGTGAATTTGTCACATTCTTGGCATCTTCCATTGATGTGGGTTTGATGAGCTCGAGCTCATACTGTGAACCGCTTATCTGCTTTTTCTTGTTTGAACCTATTGATGTCACTTTTGATGTCCTTATCTGCTTATCAACAGCATCCTTTAATGATTTCTTGGGTTTTACTTCGTATTCCTCATCCTCATCATAATCATCATAGTAATCGTCTGCCGAATCATTGTTCCCCTTTATATTGAGGCTGCTGAAAAACTGATCAATTGCTCCCATTTTATAAATCTCCTCTTCGAGTATATTTGATGAAAAACAATTTTCACCAATAAATATTTCACAAATAATATTATGTCAACAAAATTGTGTTATGTCAACAAAAATCTTGCAAAAACCCGAAAAAATTTATAAATTTCAGGAAAATAATAATTTTATGTTACCTGATCAGTGAATATCCGAAACCGTTACATATAGCATCCACTTCTACTCCGTCACGACAAAGAGGACAGCTGTCTGTAGGGAAACTCTGGTAATCGGGAAGATCAGCTGTTGAGTAAAGGGACCTGATAGGTATGCCGCATATCTGTGGAGCCACTGAATATATAGCCGAAATACCTACTACTTCTCCCTTGTAAAAACCAATTGTACGGATGGCACTCTGGAGTGTCTCGCCTGTAGTCGCAGTGTCGATCAGTATTAGTACTTTCTTGCCTTTAATCATGTGCTGGTTGTTTTCTCTGAACATCATCTGGCCGCTGGTATTGTACTCGGGACTGGTGATGTACATGGTTTTATGTGCATTTGCAGAAATGATACCTGCCTTGGTCATCTTGTTTGCCATATATGCGCCTACTACTTCCATACTGTTAAGGCACAGGATAGTGTCAATGACATCTGAAACCATATACATCTCAGCCAGTTCCTCACCTGTGGCTCTGGCCTCACGCTGACGGGATTTCATATCCGTCAGGTCCATATAATAGTTTACGTGGGAATTGGGTGTGACGAAATGCCCGGGTATATATCTGAGCACCACATCCTTGTTTTTTGAATAATCGATCTTTTTGTAATCCTGCATTGGTTTAACCCCCTTTTCTTAACTAACGGTTAACATAAAATACTTATGATAACCAACTAAATTAGTAACCAATAACATTGTACCAAAGAAATGACACAAATTCCATATTTTATATTAAATTTGCACAAAAAGAAAATGTTTTAATTCTTTTCAAGTATAACCAGCTCAGCCTGGATGATTTTTTCCCCTATATAAGCTCCGATTGTCTCATCTTTGGGATTTATCAGGATACCTATATAGTTTCCGAGCTTTTTTACAAGTCTCTTATGGAGCAGTTCATCTCCTATACTGTACCTAAGTTCGCTCTGGACCGGATGACTGTGAGCAAAGCCTAAGAATTCAAGTTTGCCATGCTCTCCGATATAATCATCCTTGTCATCGGAATAAGGGAAATTCTTTTTTATCACATCAGTTTCATATCTCGCTGTATCCATGATACGCTTAACAAACATCGCATTATCTTTGTATCTCTTATATCCGTTGTCTTCAAAAATATATTTTATAACACATATATCGCCGGTTTTGTATCCAACCAGACCGGCCTGCTGTTCGTACATATTCAGGGGATGCCTGGTTCCGAATCTGAACAGATTTTTAAGCTCCTCATAAGCTCGGGGCTCAATATAAACTTTCGGCGCTATTTCATCGCTCTTAACAACTGATATATTTAAACTTCCATACTGCTGTTTCATTTTTTTCAGGAAATAACGTTCCGGCTTATCAAATATATCTTTATAGCAAAATGAAGGCCTGTCATTATCATAATCCCAGGAATGAAAACTGTCGCCACCGCACGTCTCTTTATATCTGCAGTCTCTGCAGTATTCATGCTCTTTTTTATTTCTGAATATTTCAAATCCGTCCTTCCAGGCCTTACTGAAAGAAATCTTTTTAATATTTCCCTGGATAAATTCGGGGCGTCTCGGTACATTGGGGCAGGCAAAGATATCACCGTTGTACAAAATGCTTGCAGCATATATACCGGTAAAGCAGTAAAATTCCCTGTTGTTTAATTTATCTCCGAGATAATGGGGACATCCCCATATTATCGGTGTCCTTTTTGTCGCATTTATCTTATTGATAAAATCAGTTATAAAAAGCAGTTCCTTACGGCCAAGCTTCAGTTCCTCGTGGTCACCGGCTCTGCCTATCATATCAATGCAGCTGGTTCTGACGGAGTCGAGCCCGAGAGTATCGAGAATCTCATAAAGACTCGGAAACTCATATACATTTCTTTTATTGGATGTAAATGTGACCTGAAGATGGTCGAGAAAATCGGCTTCTTTAAGTTTTTTAATATTTCTGATAATGATATCAAAAGATCCCGGCATATGGCGGAGCGATTCGTGGGTCTCTTTAAGTCCGTCAATGCTGATGGTTATGGTCTTTAAGCCTGTTTCTTTCATGGACTTTATGACATCATCGGTGATCAGTGTGCCGTTTGTCACAAGACCCCAGTCAAAGCCCATCTTTGTGATCTCTTTTGTTATATCAAAGAGGTCGCTGCGCATAAGGGGTTCACCGCCTGTGATATTTATCATCACATCGGTTCCGATATTATTCTTTATATCAGTAAGAGCATTTAAAATATCTTCTTTTGAAAGCAATTCGCCGCTGTTTATATCACAGCGGCTGCCACAATGATCACATTTTGCATTACACTTCTGGGTGATCTCGATTAATAAGACTCTTAAATCCGGTTTTACATTTCTCATATATTATTTCTTTAACAGCCTTTTAATCAGATTGAGTTTCTTTACTTTTCTTGAATTGGGGCATCCGTAATATGTTACCATATCATCAGGATAGCTATTATAGG
>DFKO01000138.1 GCA_002373855.1 Lachnospiraceae bacterium UBA3643 | reverse complement strand
GATACTTCGGCGCCTTCCTTCTGGGCCTGCTTTACCTTGGAGTTCATAAATACGGTACATCTGGTACCGAGATCGATTGGATGCTTTGCAAACAGGGCGTCCCTGGCAAATTCCTGGACAGAGTAATTAAGGGACTTTGCAAAAGTCTCAATAAATGAACCGCATCCCGATGAACAAGCCTCATTTAAGAGGACTGAATCAACCGTGTGATTCTTGATCTTGATACATTTCATATCCTGACCGCCGATGTCGAGGATACAGTCTACCTCAGGATCAAAGAATGCAGCAGCATAATAATGGGCAACTGTCTCTACCTGGCCGTCGTCAAGAGTAAATGCTGCCTTCATAAGAGCTTCGCCGTATCCTGTAGAGCATGCCCTTACGATCTTTGCTTCCTTTGGCAGGAGCTTATATATATCCTTAAGGGCGTTTATGGCTGTCTCAAGGGGATTACCGTTATTGTTGGAATAGAATGAGTAGAGGAGCTCGCCGTCCTCTGATGCCAGAGCCATCTTTGTGGTAGTAGAGCCCGCATCAATACCGAGGAAGCATTTACCCTTATATTTACTGAGGTCTGCTTTCTTTACCTGATGTTTGTCATGGCGGTTTATAAACTCTTCATACTCTGCAGAGTCCTTAAAGAGAGGCTCCATACGCTCAACTTCAAATTCCATATGGATATCGCCGGAGAGTCTTGATATCATCTCCTCCATTGATACGACTGTCTCTTTCTCGGCTAATAGTGCTGCACCTATAGCAGCAAAGAGATGGGAATTGTCAGTATCTATGATATGCTCATCATCGAGCTTAAGTGTCCTGATAAATGCATTTTTAAGCTCAGGTAAAAAGTGGAGAGGACCGCCGAGGAATGCGACGTGACCACGGATAGGCTTACCGCAGGCGAGGCCTGATATAGTCTGGTTTACCACAGCCTGGAATATTGATGCAGCCAGATCTTCCTTGGTAGCACCGTCATTGATGAGGGGCTGGATATCGGTCTTGGCAAATACACCGCACCTGGCAGCTATTGTATATAAGGATTTGTAATCTTTTGCATATGTATTTAATCCGGTTGCATCTGTCTGGAGCAGGGATGCCATCTGGTCAATAAATGAGCCTGTACCGCCGGCACAGATACCGTTCATACGCTGCTCTACATTGCCACCCTCGAAATAGATGATCTTGGCATCCTCACCGCCGAGCTCGATTGCCACATCGGTTTTTGGCGCATATGTCTCAAGGGATGTGCTGACGCAGAGCACCTCCTGGGAAAATCCGACTTTAAGATGACCGGCAAGGGTCAGACCGCCGGAACCTGTGATCATGGGCATGAAGTCAATGTTGCCAAGCTGTTTATATGCCTTGTCAAGCAGGCGTTTTAATGTATTTCTGATATCGGCAAAGTGTCTCTCATAATCTGAAAAGAGCACAGTGTTTTTCTCATCGATTACTGCGATTTTTACTGTTGTAGATCCGATATCAATACCGAGTCTGTATAGTTCTGACATTTTTTTACCTCTGTTTGAAAGAAGAGCGCATCGGCGTTTTCTTTCAAACTTATCACCTGTTATATAAATTTACATACAAACCCATATTATATTAGAAAAGAATTTTTCTGGCAACGGTCAGAATTACAAATCATAATTGATATTATTTTTTCTTTGACCGATTTATGTCTTTATAGTAAAATGTCACTCGGATTATTAAACAAAACGGATATATTAATTATGGAAAAGTTACTTAAATCTGATTATTATTATGACCTGCCTGAGGAGCTCATCGCTCAGGACCCCATAGAGGACAGAAGTTCATCGAGGCTCATGGTCCTTAACAGAGAGACGGGGGAGATATCCCATCACAGATTCTACGAGATAGAAGATTTTTTAAATCCCGGAGATACCCTTGTACTTAACAATACAAAAGTCATCCCGGCCAGACTCTACGGCGTAAAGGAAGAGACGGGAGCAGTCATCGAAGTCCTCTTATTAAAGAGACTCCCTGACGGTACCCATGAGTGTCTGGTGAAGCCCGGTAAAAAAGCAAAGGTCGGATGCCGCATATCATTCGGAGACGGTCTGCTTAAGGGAGAGATAACCGATATTGTCGATGAGGGCAACAGGCGTATCAGGTTTGAATACGACGGTATATTTGAGGAGATACTTGATAAGCTCGGAGAGATGCCACTGCCTCCTTATATACATCATAAACTGGTGGATAAAGACAGATACCAGACAGTATATGCAAAAAATCCGGGCTCTGCGGCGGCGCCAACAGCCGGACTTCATTTTACAAAAGAACTCCTTAAAAAAATAGAAGATAAAGGTGTCAATATCTGCTATGTCACCCTCCATGTAGGTCTCGGTACATTCAGGCCGGTCAAGGCGGAAAACCTTTTGGAGCATCATATGCACAGTGAAAATTATGAGGTTTCGAAAGAGACTGCGGATATTATAAACAATACAAAGAAAAACGGCGGAAAGGTTTACTGCGTCGGAACCACATCAGTCCGTACGGTGGAGAGCGTGGCCGATGAAAACGGTATGATGAGAGAGGCCTTTGGCAATACGGATATATTTATATATCCCGGCTATAAGTTTAAAGTCCCCGATGGTATCATTACAAACTTTCATCTGCCGGAGTCAACACTCATCATGCTGGTATCGGCATTTGCCGGCAGAGAACATGTGCTGGCTGCGTATGATACAGCAGTAAAGGAAAGATACCGATTTTTCTCATTTGGCGATGCCATGTTTATACGATAGCTTATTTATGGTATAATATTATTTGTGTTTTTTTATAAATAATATTTGATATATTATATTTAGGGAGGAAAATTAAAATGATTTGTTCAAAATGTGGAGCATCTTTTGCTGATGGCGCAAAATTCTGTACTGAGTGCGGAGCCCCTGCAAATGCAGGCAGCGAGACAGTAACTTCCGGCATGGATATGGGTACCGTTGCACCTACAGTTTCTACTTCGGCAGTACTTGATAACGGCAGCGAACCTATTAAGAAAAAGGGATTCGGAGCCAAATTTATCGGAGTCCTTCTCTGGATCATCCTTGTTGTCACTTTAGTATGTACAGCAGCTGTGCTCACATGCAACTATTTGATCACACCTATGGGTCTTAAGGGACTTGCCAAGTCAGGTGCCATGGATGAACTGATCGATGCTGATGAATATATTTACGATGCATTCAGTGAGATCGGTATTAAGAGCAGCTATCTCGACAGCAAAAAGCTTGAGCAGTTCTCATATCAGCTTTACAGTGATGCCCTTAAGTTCTTTTTCACAGGTGACGGCAAAGCAATGGATCCGGAGCTCTTCGTGGATCTGATCAAGGATAATGAAGATGATATCGAGGACGAGACAGGATATACTCTTTCAAAGAGTGATTATGATGATTTAAGGGATATCATCGATGAGCTCAATGAAGAATTTGCAGAAGACCGTGAGGATACATTTAACGGGGAAACAGGAGTTGCCATACTCGAATTCCTCTTTAAGACATCATCACTTCTGATATTACTTGCCGTTGATATATTTATCTGTCTTCTTATCGGCCTTGTATTTGGCAAAAATAAAGATAAGTCAAAGATTTATGTCGGTGTGGCAGCAATCGTATCCGGTATTATAACAGGAGCTTTTGTAGGCCTTGTACTTGCAGCAATTAATGCAGAAGGGTCTGTGGATACCGGCGATATATTACCTTTCCTCCTCTCAACGATAGTAATCGCTGCAGCATATTTCATCTGTGGTATTGTCTCAGTTGTCATGGGCAGAA
>DFKO01000116.1 GCA_002373855.1 Lachnospiraceae bacterium UBA3643 | reverse complement strand
TCAGATGATGTACAAAACTTTTTGAAATCTAAAGAACGTGGAATACAGGTAGAACTGTTTGTACGTAAAAACAAAGACGACAAAATTTCTAAGGAATTTTATTATCTTGGTACAATGACACCAAGCGGACGGGCAGAGGAATTTACTATGGCAAATACAGACAAAACAGCAGTCGAAATCGAGTGGATACTTGATGAACCTGTTAGAGAAGATCTGTATGAGTATATAGTAAGTGTTTAATAAAAAGGGAAGAATAACTAATGGAAATATATACAGTCAAACAGATAACAGAAGCTGAGTATGGATGTGAAGAAACAGAAAGAAAAGAGCCTGCAGCACTTTTAAAATTAGTTTCTGATAATGAAGAAAAATATGTGGAAGTACCTGAATCAGTCTTAGAAAAGCAGGGAATAAAAGAAGGAAAAAATGTAATATTTACTTCTGATGGAAATATACTTAAATATGTCAGAGTAGTTGCAGCAGTTATTCGTGACAAAAGTGAAGAGGAAGACAAAATATTTGCAACAGCAAGAGGATATGGAGAATTCAAAGGCTGGTGGGAATTTCCGGGAGGAAAGATTGAAAAAGGCGAGACTCCTCAGGAAGCCCTTGTCAGGGAGATCAGAGAAGAGCTGACAGCTACAATAAAAGTAAATGATCTTATTTATACTATAGAGTATGATTATCCTGATTTTCACTTATCCATGGACTGCTTCTGGGCAGAAGTAACGGAAGGCAGGCTCGTATTAAAAGAAGCTGAGGCAGCAAAATGGCTGACGAAAAAGGAGATTGATTCCGTAAAATGGCTGCCGGCAGATTTAGAGCTGGTGGAGAAAATAAAAGGCACCATAATCATATGATACTGAGCAAGGCTGAGAAGAAACAGAAAAAATAGATTATATAGTACTAAAAAAAATTTAAAATGTGAAAAAGGGGCTGTCGCTTTAGATGATTAAATCATCATCTAAGCGAGGCCCCTTATTAATTGTTTATTCCATTCTGATACTGATTAGTTTACGGGAATAACTGCTCCGTTATATGTCTCCTCGATAAACTGCTGTGTATCCTCATCAAGTAGAGCTTCTACAAGTGCCTGGATTGCAGGGTTATCCTTGTCCTCTGTTCTTACTGCGATAATGTTTGCGTAAGGACTGTCTGCACCTTCAGAGAAAAGCTTGTTGGACGTGATGCCTGCTTCAAGTGCCTTGTTTGTGTTTGTAATGAAGAAATCATAATCATCCTTTGTAGGAATGATCTGAGCAGAATCAAGCTCTACAATTTCAAGTGGAACAAGATATTCTGTAATATCTGCTACAGATGCACTGAGGGAATCCTGTACAGACTCATCAAGTACAATGAAACCGTTTAACTCAAGAATTCTGAGAGCACGATACTCATTTGTTGCATCGTTGGGAATAGCAACTACGGCATTCTCGGGAATATCTTCTTTAGATTCATACTTGTCTGAATATGCTGTGATAGGTTCTACATGGATACCGCCTGCATTTACAAGATCATATCCGTTTGCTTCGATTTCTGACTGAAGATAAGGATCATGCTGGAAGTAGTTAAAGTCTATCTCACCTGCATTAAGTTTCTCATTTGTTGTTGAATCAGCTGCTGTGGATACAAGTTCAATTGTGATTCCCTGTGCCTCAAGCTTGGGTTTTACGTACTCAATAATCTCTGAGTGAGGTACAAGGTCTGCAATACCCTTAAGTACGATTGTTTCGTCGTCTGCTGCAGGTGCTTCCGCATCTGCCGAAGCATCCTGAGAAGCGTCTGCTGTCTGCTGCTGTGCAGGGGCCTGAGTATCCGAAGATGCACCTTGCGAAGGTTGATTTCCACATGCTGTCATAGTTGCAAATACTGTTGCTGCTGCCAATAATACCGATAATACTTTCTTTCTCAATTTCATAATTTTTTCCTCTCTTTTCCTGTTATTTATAATAAATTCCTGGTTTTCAGGATTTTATTCGAAATTAAATTACCGATGCCCTGTGTAACCTGAACGAGTATTACAAGGATGTACACACAGGCAAACAGTCTGTCGTGCTGAAATCTCTGATATCCGAACCTGACTGCAATATCACCTATTCCTCCGGCTCCAAACATACCTGCAAGAGCGGTCATTGATATTACGGATATTACGGCAACCGTAAATCCTCTTATCAAACCGGGAAGTGTTTCAGGCAAAATCACTTTTGTGATTATTTGAAAGTTTGTACTTCCTATGGACTTTGCTGCCTCTATCTTGCCCTTGCCTATCTCAAGAAGTGAACTCTCAACTATTCTTGCGTACATTGGAATGCAGCTGGCCGAGATTGCTATGATGCAGGCGTTTGTTCCATATGATTTCCCAAAGAACAGCCTTGCCACCGGTACCATCAGAATAATCATTACCATCTGTGGCAGTGATCTCAGTACATTTATAAGCCATCCTGCAGTAACGTAAGGCACCTTTAAAGGAATAAGTCCGTCAGGGTTTGCCGTTGTCAGAAATATTCCGATTATTACTCCAAACACCAGCACTATCGCTGATGAAATAGCTGTCATATAAAGTGTTTCACCTATGGGCTTTATCAGTTCCTTCCATATCTCAGGATTGAATGATGCCACGATAACTTCCCATAATGAAGAATCAAGTAAACTCATATTCCCGCACCTTCCGTCAGTGATATATTCTGGAATTCCGAGAAGACCTTTGCAAAGAGTGCGCCGGTCCGGCTTTTCGGATTGTTGAAAATGCCGGCCACGCTGCCCTTTTCTATGATTTTCCCGCCCTCCAATACTGCCATGCGATCGCAGCTGTACCTGATGGCATCCAGCTCATGGGTAATCATCAAAATTGTTATTCCGGACTTTTTATTAATCTCCTTAAGGAGATCAAGTATCTGAAGTGTTGTCTGCGGATCAAGTGCCGATGTTGCTTCATCGGATATAAGCAGTTCCGGTTTATTTACAAGAGCTCTTGCAATACCTACTCTCTGTTTCTGTCCTCCGGATAATCCTCCGGGGTATGCATCAAGTTTATCGGTAAGTCCGACAAGCTCTGCTGTCTCAAGTACTCTATCCTTTATCTGACTTTTCGGATAATTACTTATTTCCAGAGGATAAGCTATATTCTTATAAACAGTTCTTGAATCAAACAGATTGAAGTTCTGAAATACCATTCCTATCTTTCTGCGCTCTTTCAGAAGTTCTTTCTTTGATAATGCAAGGATATCTGTTCCTCCTACGCTTATCTCTCCGCTGTCGCAGGTTTCCAGTCTGTTAATGCATCTGGCCAGTGTAGATTTTCCGGCACCGCTGAATCCGATTATTCCATATATCTCTCCCTGCTCAACTTCGAGATCTATTCCTTTAAGAACTTCAAGTTCTGATCCGTGTGTATTATATTTTTTGTAAAGGTTTTTTATTTCCAGGTAACTCATATGGCTGATTATATATACAGTCAATGCGTTTTGTATAATTCATTAATCTCATAAATTGTTATAACTTTTTACTATGATATTTTTGCCGTCTTTATTGTTTTACTTATAAGTACCTGTGATATGATATTTAAAACTTCAGTTGCGAAACTATGAGTTACGAAAGGAAATATTCTGATGAGTGAAGTTATAAGAATTGCAGATATAAATGATTTTCAGAAGGTAAAAGAAATAACGCATACTACAATAAAGACTGTTTATCCGAGATATTACCCGGCCGGCACGGTACAGTTTTTTCTGAATCATCATTCCGATGAGAAAATACTTTCGGACATAAAAGAAGGAAAAGTATATTTGCTTATATCAGATAATGAACCTGCGGGAACCGTCACACTTTCGGGAAATGAAATAGACAGACTGTTTGTATTGCCTGGGTTTCAGAAAAAAGGATACGGGACGAAGCTAATTGATTTTGCCGAAGAAGCAATCGGCAAAGAATATGACATAATCTTGCTGGACGCGTCATTAGTTGCAAAGAAAATGTATCTTAAGCGAGGATTCGAAACTGTAAAATACGACACACTTGAAACACCCGGCGGTGATTATATCTGTTATGACTCAATGAAAAAAATTCTCAAAACAAAAAGGGGCTGTCGCTTTTAATAGAATGTACATAATGTACATTATCGACACTATGTACATAAATGATATAATAAACTGTATATGAGAGGTGAAATTATGAATGTTCTTAGTGCAACGGATGTAAGGAAAAATTGGTCTTTGGTAATAGATAATGTTGTAAGAGAAAAACCGGTGTATGTTAAACGTACACGTGATAATGTTGCTCTTATTAATTTAATATTGATACTTTAAATGAAATTATGTCAGCATACAGATTTTATGCTAAAAGATTCAAGGAAGATGACGGCAGTATTACGTTAAGTACGATGATTACTAAATAATGTCCAAAGCTCCCAACAGAAAAAGTCATATTCCATATGTTTTTAAGGCACTTACTCTTGATGTAGAAGACATAGAGGGAGAAATTATATGCCAAGACGGAAAGAACTAAAGAAATTCTGTGAAAGAGATGGATGGGAGTTTGCAGAAGAATATTTAAATAAGATGATGAATTCTATTTTAATAAAAGACACAACAAAAGAAGAGCGAGAGCAGATAGTGGCTGAGTCCATCGGTAATATAAACGGTTCATGTGACGGATGTATGGCCGGTCTGGCAGATATGTACCAGGATTATATCGACGGAAAAAAGGAAATCCGGGATATAAATATGGAGTTTCGGGCAGCATACGAATCTGGGATGGAAGCACCTGAAAAAGGTAATTGCGGATATAAATAAATGAAATTAAAAATATACATACAATATAGGTAAAAATCATGGTTAAAGAGATAGTAAAAGATCCATTTTTTCTACAGCAGAAATCCGAGCCTGCAACAAAGGCAGATAGCCAGGTTGTGACGGATATTCTGGATACATTAAAAGCGAACAGGGAGAGATGTGTAGGGCTTGCGGCAAATATGATAGGAGCCAAAAAACAGATCATAGCGGTGGCAGCAGGTCCGTTTATATTTCCTATGATAAACCCTGTAATCACAAAAAGGTCCGGAAAGTATGAGACAGAGGAAGGATGCCTCTCACTTGTAGGAGTGCGTCCCTGTATCAGATATAAAGAGATCGAAGTGGATTACCTTGATCAGAATTTTGAAAAGAAGCATGGAAAATTCACGGATTTCACAGCACAGATCATCCAGCACGAGATCCAGCATTTTGGAGGAGAGCTGATCTAAGCTGAATTTATGCTACCTCTAAGAATGTCTCGCCCGGATTATATTCCGGTATGTACATATCCGTAATTCTCTCGTTTGAATACTCGTGTTCTATCATATCCTTGAGAACGGTTCCGTTTTTAAATCCGTGTATTAAGTCCAGCCTGAAGGGGAAGCGCATCAGGAGTATTGTCTCATCGAGCAGTTTTTTAACGGCTTTTCTCGTCATCAGATGAAGATCAATCCTGAGTACTGCCATCCCGTCTACATCATTATAAACCTGAATTCTGTCAAGCTCACTACCTGAAAGTATGTAAGTCATTCTGTCGTAAATCTGATCGTTTGCCATATTCGTAACCTCCTGTACTCTTATTTGAAATTTTTTGATGCAAAAGTAACGGAATTAATATTTACACATTACGGTTTTAAGTTTTCTATGATATAAGGTTACAATTTTTAGAGTACCTTATATGGGACTCAAAATTAATTTTAGTTGTCAATTTTCGATACTTTTATCAGCATTTGATCAAACAATCAAATTTAGAAACAGCAGACTTTTTACATAGCAGACTTAATGATATGATGTATATGTCGGTTTAAAAAATTTTTATGAAAATAGGGTCGGAAATTATGAAGAAACATATAAAAAGTGCAAATCCGTACATGCCATTATGGGAGCATGTACCTGATGGTGAGCCAAGAGTATTTGAACATAATAATGAAAAAAGAGTCTATGTATATGGGTCCCATGATACAGAGAAAACCCAGTACTGTGGCCGTGACTATGTTGTATGGTCTGCCCCGGTTGACGATCTGACAGACTGGACATATCACGGTGTTGCTTATTCAACCCATTATGATTCGATATTATATGCTCCGGATGTGGTTAAAAGAGGCGACACATATTATATGTATGCCGCCGAGAAATGTGGGAGTCTGATTGTTGTAGCAAGTTCAAAGTCTCCCACAGGTCCTTTTGAAAACCCTGTCGAGACAAAGCTTGGGTTTGACCCCGGTATACTCGTTGATGATGATAACAGAGTATATGCATACTGGGGTGGCTGCGCTGCACCCTGTTATATAGCTGAGCTTATGGATGACATGGTCACGATCAGGGAGGAAACCCTTGTGAGTAATCCCCTCGGGCACTCTACATGTCCATGGGATTCGGTGGACGACGGTCATATCTCGTTTGAAGATGGATTTTTTGAAGCATCCAGTCCCAGGAAAGTTATGGGCAAATATGTCTATATTTATTCAAAGAGATATGAAGTGCCTGTTCCGGAGTTGGGAGTATTTGAACCAAACAACGGATTTTTATCATACCGTGTCTCCGATACACCTTTTGGTCCGTTTAAAGAAGGAGGAGATATCAGTTATAACGGAGGAGAGATTCTTAAAAATGATGACGGGACAGGAACCATGACATACAGATGGGGCAATAATCATGGATCACTGGCCTGCATAAATGATAAATGGTATATTTTTTATCACCGCCAGACAGGTGTAAATGAATATTCAAGACAGGCTATGGTTGAGCCCGTTGATGTAGCAATGGATTCACACGGCAGACTGTATATCGGAAATATCACATATAAAGATGGTGAACCAGTTTCATCGGGGCCTGTGGAGATGACCTCCCAGGGTCCTAATATAAACGGAATAGATGCATACTCGTGGATATCGGCAGGATATGCATGTCATATTTACGGTGGTAAGAAAAATGCATATATAATGCCGGGTTATGAGATGAGGGACGATATATCAACGCCGGTTGTTGATATATCAGACGGCACGACTGTTGGCTTCAGATATCTTCAGTTTGGTAATAATGCACCCGGGACTGTGACTGTACAGGTTGATAGTAATAGAGCAGTAACCGTTAAAGTACGTATTGATTCATACCGGGGCAGAGTCATTGCCGGGCTTCAGTTTAACGGTGATGAGACAGAACTCACGGTACCGCTTTTAGCGGGAATCATCGGAAAGCATGCTGTCTATTTTGAATTTAATTGTAAAGATGAAAATGAAAGTATTTCATTTAACCGGTTTACTTTCGATTAGAAACAGATGATTTTTATTCTTCTCAAAATTTTAAGTAATGACACGAAACGAATTTACATTGTCAAAAATAAAAAAAGACTGCATAGATGAAAAACTGTTTGAAGAGGCCGTAAAGAAATGTACGGTCAGGGAGTTTGGAGCAAACGGTATAGGCACCCTTGCCGAAAAATCGGTACATGCCGTCCTTAAATATTATTATGTACCGGATGAAAGCCGTCATGAGATCAAAGTCCTCAGGGAAGAGGAGATTGCCGAACTGATAAAGGAAGGTAAGGATAATAAAAAGAAAAAGGCAAGAGACTTTGTGGCAGATGCCTGTATGGACGGGGAGATATATGAGATACAGACAAAAGCCTTTTATAAGATGAGGGATAAGCTCACTTTGTTTTTAAAAGAACATGATGTCACCATTGTATATCCCGTATCCGTCACGAAATATGTGAGATATATCAATAAAGAAACGGGAGAGATCGAGGAACCAAAAAAGTCTCCCCAAAAGGGTTCGGTATATGACATAGTACCTGAACTATATGGGATAAAAGATTTACTTGGCAATGAACATCTTCACTTTATCATCTGTTTTGTCGAATCAGATGAATACAGGATATTTAAAGGTTATGGCTTAAGGGGAAAAAAGACCATCAGGAAAAATCTGGAAAAAGCTGACCGGGTTCCAAGAAAGATACTGGGAGAGATCCGTATAAATACACCAGAAGAACTCCTTGGTCTCCTTCCCGACGGGCTTCCTGAAGATTTTACCAACAGGGATATAGCAGACGCAACCGGATTTCATATCAGTTATGCTGAACTTCTGACCAACATACTGTGCAGTATTAATCTCCTGCAAAATAAAGGTCACAAAGGACGTTATAAGGTGTACAATATAGTATAATATGTGGAAATATCGTTTTTAATATAAATCAGGGGATAGTATTATGGATAATAAAAAGAAAGCTCTCATTGGAAGTATAGGAGCCATTATTATAGTAGCAGTACTCCTCGGAGTATTGTTTGCTAGCGGTAATAAATCAGTCAGCGACAACAGTGCCGTCAGTGTATCGGCTGCATCCGATAATGTAGTTGATGTAGCTGTTAATAATAATACGGAAAAAGATGAGCCGGATACAAATTCATCCGTAACAGCATCGGGAGATACACCGTCACCATCACCTTCTGCAGAGCCGTCAGATACTGAGGATACAGAGGAGGATACTGCAACTGTTTCTGATGACGCAGCTACTGTTACTGTCAGCCCTTCACCGGGGACTACAGTCCTCACCGAGTCAGGTACACCGGTGGCCAATCACGGCGAGCTCTATGTGGACGGTACTCAGATAAAAGATAAAAACGGTAAAGCATATCAGCTTAAGGGTGTGTCTACCCACGGTATCGCATGGTTTCCCGAGTACGTAAACAAGAGTGCATTCCAGACCCTCCGAGATGAGTGGGGAGTAAATGTGATCAGACTCGCCATGTATTCAGATGAATACAACGGATACTGCTCAGGCGGCGATCAGGCATATCTTAAAGGTCTGGTAGAAAACGGTGTCAGCTATGCAACAGAACTGGGCATGTACGTCATCATCGACTGGCATGTTCTGGGCGAGTGTGACCCCAATGTGCATAAAGCCGATGCAAAGGCATTCTTTGAGGAGATGAGTGCCAAGTATGCCGATTACGATAACGTAATCTACGAGATATGCAACGAGCCTAACGGTGGTACATCATGGTCTAGTGTTAAGAGTTATGCTCTGGAAGTCATTCCCATCATTAAAGCAAACAATCCAAATGCCATTATTATAGTAGGTACACCTACATGGTCCCAGGATGTTGATACGGCAGCAAACGATCCCATAACAGGATATACAAATATCATGTATGCTGTTCACTTCTATGCGGATACCCACAAGGACACTATCAGAAATAAGGTGACGACGGCTCTCTCAAAGGGTATGCCTGTATTTATCTCTGAGTTTGGTATATGTGACGCATCAGGTAACGGTGCCATCAACATAGGCGAGGCCAATACATGGATGAGCCTCATTGATTCAAACGGACTGTCATGCTGTATATGGAATCTGTCCAATAAAAATGAGTCATCTTCACTCATTAGCAGCAGCTGCAGTAAGACGAGCGGATGGACTACAGATGATCTCTCTGACGAGGGAAAATGGTATGTGGCATATCTTGGCGGAGATGCTACAGGTACTGTCGCACCGGCATCAGACAGCTCATCTTCTTCATCGTCAGGCAGCAGTTCGTCCGGAAGTACTGCTCCCGCAACCACACCGGCTGCAACCGCATCAGGGGACAATACCTCAGTATCCGTTGCAAATTCAGGCGGATGGAATGACGGAACAAATAATTATTATCAGTATACGATCACTGTAAAGAATACGAGCTCATCATCGGTTAAAGACTGGAAGTTAACTGTAAACTTCTCATCAAACGTCACGATAGACCAGTCATGGAGTGGATCATTTACGGCAAGCGGCAGCAGTGTGACGGTATCGCCGGCAGACTATAACAAGGAGATTGCCGCAGGTCAGAGCATAGAGGTGGGAATGATTGTGTATACGTCAGGGACACTTTCTACACCTACAGTTAGTATTAACTAAGGGACGTGATATGTATGTTATCTGTCTCTGTTGTATTGATATAAGCGATGTCGGCAGTATATGTATGTTACCTGTCCGTTGTATTGATATAAACGATTTCGGCAGAGTATGTATGTTGTCTGTCCCAAATGATTAACGGTGCGTTTTTAGCATGAGGCGAGATCCACTGCTTACATACTGTTGAGATTTGACATAGGGTTGTGAGACACCGGTTTTATCGGTGGCTCACATATGGCAAATCTTTACAGTATGTTTGCA
Source organism: Lachnospiraceae bacterium UBA3643 (assembly GCA_002373855.1). Lineage (GTDB taxonomy): Bacteria > Bacillota > Clostridia > Lachnospirales > Lachnospiraceae > NK4A136. The sequence continues at coordinate 15,673 of DFKO01000116.1, read as the reverse complement.
GTTAGCTTGCCGAATGCGTTGCACCGATTTGGGACAGATAACATACATACCCATATAATAAGTGTATTAAAGAAAGACATAGAAACATGAAAAAAAAGCTGGTAAAAACAATAATAATCTTAACAGCAGCCCTCACATTTACAGCATGTGGAAAGAAAGGTGGCAGCATCTCGGAAAATCTGATCAATGAGGATCCGACAGCGATAGATATGACAGGGGCTCTCACAGAGCCCATGGGCGATACAGATACAACAGATTATAGCGAGATCGATGAGGGCGAGAGCGTTACAGGACTTTATACAAGTGTGGCCCAGGATGGAGAGACTGCATCTGAAAATACCATATCAGATAATGCGGTATCAGACAATCTGATCGGTGCAGAACCGGTTTCCGACAATGCTCTGCCACAGACAGAGGGAGACCTGACAGAGGGAGATCTGACAGCCGGAGATGAGATGCCGGCAGCTCCTGTGTACAATGAGCAGCATAATGACAAAATGATTTTTGTCAACACAACAGGTATGAAGCTGACACATATATATGTGACATTGTCTACCGGTACCATGACAGATTTTGATATTTTAAATACAGAAAACTTAAGCGACGGATCAGAGTTTGTCTATTCCATGACGGATAAGAGCGCTCTTTACAGTGCTACGGATTTAAGCATATCCGTAAAGGCTTCCGGCAAGAACGGTGACGAAATAGATTTTGGCACAGTCAGAGTATATGATCCTGACAAGATGACCATAGTTTTAACAGGCAGTGATAAAAACGGCTACAGTATGTATATGGGGCAGTAATGCGTACGAAGATTTTGTATGAAGATAAAGACATAATAGTCTGCCATAAGCCGGCGGGGCTCCCGGTCCAGACAAGGAAGCCCGGCATGCCGGATATGGAGAGTGAGCTGAAAAATTATCTTCATGATAATAATGAAAAGCCACTGGTCTATGTAGTACATCGTCTCGATCAGCCAGTTGAAGGCATCCTTGTATTTGCAAAGACAAAGGATGCGGCTGCATCCCTGACAAAACAGGTCGGGTTAAATGAAGATAATGAAAAGATGCAAAAGATTTATGAGGCAAGAGTTTACGGAAAGCCGGATTCAGGAAGCGGATTTCTGACTGATATAATGGCGATGGATACCGGTTCCAATCAGAGCTTTATAGTCAGTGAAGACGATGATGTAAAAGTAAATGCCACAAAGTATAAACCAAAAGAGGCCAGGCTTGAATATACGGTTATTTCCTCAGACGATGAGACCAGTTTACTTAGGATCCATTTATTTACGGGACGACATCACCAGATCAGACTGCAGATGGCTAATGCTGGCTGTCCTCTCCTTGGCGATCAGAAGTACGGCAGTGAAGATTCCGTGAGATATTCAAGGGAGCATGGCATTAAAAATGTTGCTCTAAAAGCCGTATCCCTTGAATTTATTCATCCAAAGAGCCAGGAAACCATGAGTTTTTCATTAAATTAAAGGATATATGAAGGATTTCGATTTTCAGAAAGAACTTGAAAAGCTTCCGAAAAATCCCGGAGTATATATAATGCGTGATAAGAACGATACGATTATCTACGTGGGGAAAGCAGTTAATCTCCACAATCGTGTTCGTTCTTATTTTCGTGAGAATATCGGCCGGGGTCCGAAAATCGATATGATGGTGAGACTCATCAATTATTTTGAGTATATCATCACCGACTCGGAGCTTGAGGCACTAGTGCTTGAAAACAACCTGATCAAGGAGCATCGTCCAAAATATAATACGATGCTCATGGACGATAAGACATATCCGTATATCAAGGTAACCGTGAATGAGGAATATCCGAGAGTGATCTTTTCCAGAAAGATGGAAAAGGATAAGGCAAAATACTTCGGACCCTACACCAGCGCGGCTTCCGTAAAAGAGGCCCTCGATCTTATCAACAAGCTGTATTGTCTCAGGACCTGCAATAAAAAAATAAAATTCGGAGAAAAGGCCGAGGAGAGACCATGCCTTAATTACCATATGGGTATGTGCTGCGCTCCCTGTCAGGGCAATATATCAAGGGAGGATTATGCCGAGAGGGTGAAAAAAGCCCTTGATTTCCTTGGCGGTGATTATGCGCCCATCCAAAGAGAGCTTCGCGAAAAGATGCAGAGGGCATCGGACAATATGGAATTTGAAGAAGCCATTAAATACAGGGATCTCCTTGAAAGTGTGGTATCCGTTTCCCAGAAGCAGAAGATAGAGGACAGTGCCCAGGAGGATAAGGATATCATTGCGGCAGCAGTTGAGGGCGAGGATGCCGTTGTAAATGTATTTTTTGTCAGAAACGGCCGTATGACGGGCAGGGAGCATTACTATATGTCACTCGGTGCCGAGGAGAACGATATCAAAGATATATTATCAAATTTCCTGATGCAGTTTTACGGAGGTACGCCGTATATTCCGAGAGAGATTATGATCCCCTGTGAGCTTGGCGATGAGAATGATAACGAAAATGTGGGAGATAATAAATCAAAGACTGCCATGATCGAGGATTGGCTTACAGGTCAAAAGGGCAGCAGGGTTTATTTAAAGATCCCTAAAATAGGACAAAAGGAAAAGCTTATGGAGCTTGCCGAAAACAACGCAAAGCTCATACTCTCAAAGGATAAGGAAAAGATAAAGCTTGAGGAGGCAAGGACGACGGGAGCGGTAAAGGAGATAGAGAGACTGCTCGGAATCCCGTCCATAGAAAGAATGGAGGCCTTCGATATATCGAATACAAGTGGCTTTGCCAATGTGGCTTCCATGGTCGTATTTGAGAAGGGAAAACCGAAGAAGAGCGATTACAGAAAATTTAAGATAAAGACGGTTGCCGGGCCTGACGATTATGAATGTATGAGGGAAGCCCTTACCAGAAGATTTTCCCACGGCTTATCGGAGAGAGATACGGTAAAGGAAGATGAGCAGGGATCCGGATATGTTAAATTTGCAAAATTTCCCGACCTGCTCTTAATGGATGGCGGAAAGGGTCAGGTGGGAGTAGCTCTTGAGGTACTTGAGGATCTCGGACTTGATATCCCCGTTTGCGGTATGGTCAAGGATGACCATCACAGGACCAGAGGTCTGCTCTTTAATAATGAAGAGCTTCCGATAGATACCCACGGCGAAGCATTTAAGCTGATAACGAGAGTACAGGACGAAGCCCACCGGTTTGCGATCGAGTTTCACAGGTCATTGCGGACCAAAAATCAGGTACACTCAGTCCTCGATGAGATACCCGGTGTAGGACCTTCAAGGCGCATGGCCCTCATGAAGGCATATTCATCAATTGATGAGTTAAAAGAAGCTACAGAGGAAGAGCTCATGGAAAGAGCCGGACTGCCTGTAAATGCAGCCAGAGCAGTATATGAATTTTTTCATAAAGAAAAAAATACGGATAATTAAAAGAGTTACAATGCTTTTGCAACAGTTTATGTGACAGTATCCCTTTCGGAGCGCTGAAAAGAACCCCATTGAAAAGAATGATCTGAATAAGTAAAATATTAAATATGTTTAATATTTTCGGAAAATTAAAAAAAGAAAAGATCACGGATGATGGTATCGATATCTCCGGTGTCGATACTGTAAGATCAAAACTGATATCATATCCCCATGGCTTCTCCACCAGAAAAGGTGGGAAAAGTCAGGGGATTTTCTCGTCATTAAACCTGGGTATGAACAGGGGAGATGATGAGGAAAATGTTAAGGAGAATTATAAAAGATTCCTTAAATCATGTGGTATGGGGACCGAATCATTTGTCTGTGGCAAACAAGTCCATGGCAAGGAAGTGATGATGGTTTATAAAGAGGATGCAAGACCTGCCTACGGATATGATGAGCTTTTTGAATCAGACGGATATGTGACAAATATCCCAGGCGTACCTCTCGCTGTATTTACAGCAGACTGTATTCCCCTGCTCATGGCCGATGAGGAGAGCGGTGTCATAGCAGCCGTTCACTGCGGATGGCGCAGCACGGTGGCCGATATCCAGCATAATGCCATTGAAAAAATGTGCATCCTCGGTGCAGAGTATGACAATATAAAGGCCTGCATAGGACCGGCCATAGGCAGATGCTGCTTTGAAGTCGGTGACGATGTGATCGCCGGAGTGGAAAATCTCCTGTCCGGTATGACATACGGACTATATGACAAAAAAGAAAACGGCAAATATATGCTTGATCTGAAGGGAACATTAAAGAGGAGCCTCATAAATTCAGGACTCCTGGAGGCCAATATCGAGATCATAGAAGATTGTACCATGTGCAACCCCGATAAATATTGGTCCCACAGATATACAAAGGGAGAAAGGGGCAGTCAGGCATCGATGATTATGATTCCATAAAAATATCCTGAATAATCTGACACTTATGCGCGATATGATATATAGTACAACACTTCTGCAACACTCCATGTGTATAATTTTCTTATAAGCCAGTGAGAAATTCACAAGGCAGCTCCTACAGCAGAGTATAAAGGGAAAACCGTATAAAAGGGTGTTTGGTAAAAAAATAGCTCTTTCGTGCATACATACACGGGGGAGTTGTTTTTTTGTGTTTATAATTTGGTATAATTAAAGATATGAAAAGTATAGGAATGGCAGAGTACCAGGGCAGATGTGACGAGCAGGATAAACCTGTAGGTCACTGTCCCAAAGTACTGAAGGAATATTACAATTTCATAAAAGATGATTATTTCGTAAGAGTATATGCTCCAAAAAATATCCTCCGGGAGACAGACAGGGAGATACAGAAAAACTCAAGAGTACTGCCCCGCAGAGTTGTAATGCATTCAAAAAAGACTCTGGCGACCAGGATCGACGGAAAGCTGAATATGTTTAAAAATATCAGTCTGGCTGTCAGTCAGTCTAATGAAGACATTCTCTGGTTTTTTAATATCGAATGGTACTTTATGCTATGGCTCGCTCTGAATAAAAAGCCCCGTGACAAAAAAATAGTTGTCACAATGTTTAAAGAAGGCTTTAAGGGAGGTATAGCCGGGGTATTTCGTCAGTTCATATTCAATAAGGCAAAGAAAAAGATAGACCTTATTATATCAACCGGCCCTTCCTTTAAATACGGAAAGTGCGAGACGGTATTTATCCCGGACTATGTATATTCCATGGAAAAATATGATAAATACCTTAATAAAGAAAAACGTGATGAGGTAGTATGCCTCGGAACCATGGGAGACGGTAAGCAGCTTGAAGAGCTGGTATCAGTATTTTCCATGATGGATTATCCACTCACCATAGCAGGCAGATTCTATGATAAAGAGCGGCTCGAAACCCTTAAAAAGATGGCATCGGATAATGTCACCATCATTGATAAGTACTTAACCGATGAGGAGTATATGGACATGCTCTCATCAGCCAGATATACGATATTGCCGTACAGCAAAAGTGCATATACTAATCAGACATCGGGAGTACTCCAGGAAGCTATGTTTGTAAATACGATCCCCATCGCGAGGAGGGAAGTCCTCACCGTAAATGAGATCCCGGGTATGCCCTTTGATGAATGGTCCGATATGGACAGTAACTATTCGGAAAAGCTCCGAATAAACGGATCAAATGCAGAAAAAATCTACACCGAGTATGCACACCTGCGTAAAGACAGATATGCTGACTACAAAGTACGCAGGGAATATAAGAAAGTATTTGCAAAGTTATGACAAAAAAACAGTTGGTATTGGAAATAATAAAGCGTCTTAAAAGAGAATATCCGGATTCCGGATGTTCTCTTGTTTATAATGAGCCGTGGAAACTCCTGATCAGTGTCCGTCTCGCAGCCCAGTGTACGGATGAGAGAGTAAACAGGATCGTACCTCTTCTGTATAAAAAATACCCTACTATAAAGGCTCTGGCCGATGCGCCGGTAGAAGAGATAGAGAAGATAATCCGTCCCTGCGGTTTAAGTAACGGCAAGGCAAGAGACATAAGCGGCTGTATGAAGATGCTCCACGAAGTCTATCACGATGAGGTGCCCGGCACCATGAACGAATTGTTAACACTGCCGGGAGTCGGCAGAAAAAGTGCCAATTTAATAATCGGCGATGTATTCGGTGGCCCTGCCATAGTGACGGATACTCACTGTATCAGATTATCCAACAGAATCGGCCTTGTTAAAAACGAAAAGGATCCGAAGAAAGTAGAAGATGCTTTATGGAAGATAGTACCGCCTGAGGAAGGCAACGCGCTTTGTCACCGATTCGTGGATCACGGCAGGCTTATCTGCACGGCGAGAACCACGCCATACTGCGATAAGTGCTGTTTAAATGATATCTGTAAAAAGAACGGGGTTTAGTTTTTGGTATAAAGGAAGGGAGAAACAGGCATGTCAATTGTTGCAGGATTTATGGTTCCTCATCCGCCCATGATAGTAAAGGAAGTGGGACATGGAAGTGAAGAGCAGGTCAGAAAAACAATAGAGAGCTATGAGAAAGTTGCTGATGAAATATCGGTCATAGCTCCTGACACGATCATAATCACAAGTCCACATTCTGTGATGTATTCTGATTATTTTCATATTTCACCCGGAAAAAGCGCAAAGGGGAGCTTTATGTCATTTGGAGCCCCTGAAGTAAAGTTTAATGAAGCGTATGACAGCGAACTTGTAGAGGTAATTGATGAGCTGGCTGTCAGAGAAAGCCTTAATGCAGGAACAATGGGAGAGAGGGACAGCAGTCTCGATCATGGAACGATGGTGCCTCTTTATTTTATCAGGCAGAAATATAAAGGCGGAAAGATAGTGAGAATCGGACTGTCGGGTCTGCCGTTTTCCGACCACTACAAATTGGGACAGCTCATTAAAGAAGCCGTGGGAATACTTGGTAGAAAAGCAGTGTTTATCGGAAGCGGAGACCTCTCTCATAAGCTGCAGACATACGGACCGTACGGATACGCCAAGGAAGGGCCCGAGTATGACAGGCGCATAATGGACGTATGCGGCAGAGGCGCATTCGGAGAACTGTTTGATTTTGATGAACATTTCTGCGAGAAGGCAGCAGAGTGTGGTCACCGCTCATTTATCATAATGGCGGGAGCGTTTGACGGAGAGAAGGTTAAAGCGACAGAGTATTCCCATGAAGATGTGACCGGCGTAGGATACGGTATATGCAGCTTTTATCCCACAGGTGAAGAAGATAGTGACAGAAAATTTCTTGACATATATCTTGATAAGAGTCTGAAAGAGCTGGAAGAGAAAAGATCAAAAAGCGATCCGTATGTAAATCTCGCAAGGAAAACCATAGAGGAATATATAACAAACGGAAATATCATTGATGTACCGGATAACCTGCCAAAAGAGATGATAAATAAAACCGCAGGAGCATTTGTTTCGATACATAAGCAAGGGAACCTCCGAGGCTGTATAGGTACGATACTGGCCACAAGAGAAAATATTGCAAAAGAGATAATCGGCAATGCCATAAGTGCATCCACAAAGGATCCGAGATTTAATCCCATAAAACCTGATGAACTTAAATGGCTTGATATAAATGTGGATATCCTCGGAGAACCTGAGGATATAGACTCGGAAGATAAGCTTGATGTAAAGAGATACGGAGTCATAGTCACAAAAGGATTAAAAAGGGGACTGCTGCTCCCGGATTTAGAGGGCGTGGATACCGTAAAGGATCAGATAGCGATAGCAAAGAGAAAAGCAGGTATCCCCGAATATGACGACGAAGTATCTCTCCAGAGATTTGAAGTGATCAGGCATTATTAAAATATGGCAAAGTGTAAAGTGTGCTTCAGGCACTGTGACATAAAAGAAAATGGCACGGGTTTTTGCGGAGCAAGGACCTGCAAGGAGGGTGAAGTAGTATCGTCAAACTATGGACGCATTACGTCTATCGCTCTCGATCCAATAGAGAAAAAACCTCTTTCGAGATTCTATCCCGGTTCAAAGATTTTATCAGTAGGCAGCTACGGATGTAACCTGCGTTGCCCTTTTTGTCAGAACAGTGATATCTCATGGTCTGATTACGCCCTTAGTCTAAATGAAAACGGTGACGGTGACGGATACAGGATGATCATGCCCCGGGACCTGGCAGACCTTGCTTATCATTACAAAGATGCCGGCAACATAGGAGTGGCATTTACATATAATGAGCCTTTGATTGGATATGAATATGTCCGGGATACGGCAAAGCTGATACATGAGATGGGGATGAAAAATGTCCTCGTATCAAACGGTACGGCAGAGATAAGTATCCTTGATGAGATCGGCCCGTATATTGACGGAATGAATATAGACCTTAAGGGATTTAAAGAAGAATATTATGATAAAACCCTGGGTGGCAGTTTTGATATGGTAAAGAAATTTATCGAAAGAGCCGTGATATATTCCCACGTGGAGCTCACGACACTCATAGTCCCCGGCGAAAATGACTCTGATGAGGAGATGCGGAATATCTCTTCATGGATTGCCGGTCTTAAGAACGGAGATGGCGACATCATCGGAGAGAACATACCTCTCCATATATCAAGATTCTTTCCAAGATTTAAGATGACTGACCGTTCTGCTACGGACGTATCCCATATCTATCACCTGGCGGAAATCGCAAGGGAAAAACTAAAATATGTTTATACGGGGAATTGCTGAAATCTAAAAGCACAAGAGAAGATAATCTCTTGTGCTTTAAAATAAATACACAATAGTTAATTATTTAACGGCAGCCAGCTGAGCACGCAGTTCCTCAATTATTTTTGCCTGTTGAAGGTTTTCTGCTTTTAAGGCGTCAATTTGAGGCTGAAGCTCTTCAATAGTTTCTTCACGGGTATCTCGCCTAATCATTTCTTCTCTTGTTTCAAATGTAAAATCCAAATGTGTCATTTTGGTCACCTCATTTCTTCTGGTGGTGAAGAAATCTTTTAGGATTCCTTCTTCGTTTTAAATAGTGTGAATTTAAGTCGGATGTTCATAACTGAATAAAGATTTAACGGATTTCGATGGCTCGTCGTGGTGCTGTCCATCTACACAGAATATTCGACTTGGTTAGATATTAACATCTATATTACTGAAATACAATGAAAAAAAAGCGGAATGAATGATTTTTTCACCTTAAAATATATTTTCCATATAATACAGACATAAAATGAGCCTTTTAGATAAGGGGTATATTTTTTCGACAGAATAATGAGTTACAAAGACAATCGTAAAGAATTATTTTTGGGAATTATAATTTCTAATCTTGGAATAGAGTCGGATATATTCTTCAAAAAGAGCAATCTCTTTGGAGTCGGATTTTCGAAAAACTTCTATGATACTTTCAGGTATTTCAACACCATCTTCTATGGTATTGCATCCCCGTAAAATATAATCTGTGCTGCAATCAAAAATTTCACATAATCTGAGTAATTTATCATAAGAAAGTCTGTCATTTCCCCTTTCTATTTCACTCATATGATTATCACTTATACCGATTTTTTCAGACAGTTGTGCCTGAGTAAGGTGTAAAGCCAGTCTTTTGGAGCGGATACGCTCACCTATTTCTACATATAATTGTGAAATCATGAAAAATACTCCTTTATATCAGAGAGTATATTCCAAATATAGCAAAAATCGCATTATCTGTTTGGGTGAATAATATTACCTAATAGGCTGACAAAACTCCCCTAATAAGTTATAATTTTTTAATAAAGAAATTTATAAATTTTACAAAATTTTGGCAAAAGTATCGAAAGGTGATGAGAAATTATGAAATGTAGAAATTGTGGCAGAGAAATCGATGAAGAAGCAAAATTTTGCGAATTTTGCGGAAAATCAACAGCTTCGGAAGAAAAGCCGGTTGTTGAGGAGCTGATGTATTGCAGAAACTGCGGAAAAAGGATTAGAAAGGATGCCAGCTTTTGCAAATTTTGCGGGGAAAGCTTTAAAGAAGAAAAGGTAAATTCTCCACAAAAACAAATAAATACAGAAATTTACACGCAAAAACTGTCAGGAGGAAACTTTTGGTCGATGGAGTTGCTTATTACAGTGATACTTGCGGCAGCTTCGATTTTTATCCCATATATTAATTTTGGAGTTATGGGATATGAAAAAAACTTCAGTTTGATGGGTGTTTGGGATTTGTTAAAGAAAATGGGAAATTCCGGAATTTTCATAAATGATGATGTAAATAATTTGAAAGGATGGATTATCATTCCATTTTTATTTTGTGGAGGCTCAATTATTTTTGGAATTAAATTTTTGTTACATTATATTGATGATAAAAACAGTGTTCCTCATTATACAAATGTGGCAAAGGGAGTATTTTATTGTAATATTGCAACAATAGCAATTATTATGTTGTTTTTGCAGGTATTAAATAATGGATTTGACAACATGATAGGTGAGTTTATTAGTTATTTGTCAAATAGCGGATCATATTTCGGAGATATTAAATTAAGCTCTGTAACGATGTATGGAATATTGCAAATAGGACTAAATGTATTCAACTTGTTTTATGTAATACCAAAGAAAATAGGCACACCACTTAAATATTTTTCAAACGATAATTCTAAGAAGATTACAGTTACAAAAAGATGCGTTAGGTGCGGAACAAGATATTCTCTTGGAATACAATGTCCTAAATGCAGATGTTCAGAATATGAAGAAGAGTAAAATAAAGGATCTAATTATGGAAGACAAACATTTTATGTTCAATGGAAATGCGAATGTAATAGATTTGTCTTTATATGGAATGATTCAAATAATAGTATCTATTATAAATTTATTATTTATTATCCCATTCAAAATTGATAATAATCTAAAAGAAAAATATAAATCAAATATAAAACATAAAAAGACTGAAAAAATGTGTATTAAATGTAAAACTCGATATTCAGAGGGTGTTATTTGTCCTAAGTGTGGTTGTTCGATTTGTGATGTGATATAGGAATTTTTTCAAACAAAGAAAAAAGGAGACCAACTATGAAAAAACAAATGATTTTATTCTTTATCATAATTTGTTTTGTATGTGGATGCGCTACGAGAAAAGTCGGTGATTCATCCATTGTTAATAACGATAACGAAAACATAATAGGAGATACTGTACAAGATAATAATGTTGATGCTGCTGAAGATAATAAGGAAGATGGTTTATCTGAAAAATATCAGACAGCAATGAGCTATTATGATAATAAAGATTATGTAAATGCCCGGACATTATTTATTGAATTGGGTGAATATGAAAATTCATCGCAGATGATAGAGACAATTAATAATGAAATATATGATAAGGTAGTCAATTTATTTGAAGCAGCAAATTATGATGAGGCCACAGAGTTTGCCGCACTTATAGATACATCAGGTGAATGGAGCGATTATACAAAGGTGACGGAGTTGATAGCAAACGCAAAAAGCGATTATCTAAATTCATTTTATGATGAGGCGGACAGTATATATAGAGAAAGCGGTGAGGATAGTCTGGAAGAATATGTTGAGGAAAAAGTTTGTGCTATTTTTTCAGACAATGATGCATCAAAGCTGGTAAATGAAATAACGGAAAAATATAAACCGATTAAACTTACCGATTGCAATTTATTGTTTAGTGAAAATCTGACAGGGATTGAAGAGGAAAATGTAGAAGATATATATGAAAATCTTTATGACTTTGGAATAAAATACTACGACCCATATGTATATAGTTATTCTATTATGAATTATGAAGAAACATTTGAATTATATGATTTGGGATTAGATTATGTTCAACTCAAGGCAACGCTTGTACCTTATTCAACAGGTGGTGACCCAGCCGCTTTCTTTATTTATGGAGATGACAGATGTATATATTCTACAAAGATAGAAGAATTATCAAAACCGATAGATATTGATTTGGATGTAAGTGGTGTTGAGGAATTAAAAATAGCCTTTTTTGGAGGATATCACGGAAGCTTTTTGTTAGCTGAACCGTATCTGTATAAATCGCGACTTGACGGAGAATTTGGTGTAAGCGATTACACAAATGTAATAGATTTATCAAACGGGACTATAGATGAATGGAAAGCGCAGATTAAGTCAGGCGCTGAGGCGGAATATATTGAAAATGGAATCGACGGATTAAATTCGTATGTTTTTTCTTGGTGTAGTGAAGAATTTTCTAAGATAGATGCTGCAATTATTAGAAATGAAATATTAAAAGAATATGCACCAGTAGAATTATCGGATATAAATTTATTAAAAGATAACAAAATTTCTTCGTATGTAGGTTATTTTGATGAAGATGCCTTGGGTAATGTATATGAGTATTCTGTCGAATATGCCATACCTTACAGTAATTACGATAGTTATGAATTGTATTATTTGGGAGGAAATTATAAGAGATTTTCAATGATGCTTGCTCCTTTAGGGGAATCAAAATTAAGCGGGACATTTACCATATATGCAGATGATGTGGCGGTATATTCCGTTTCAATAGATGGGTACACAAGTCCGATTATTATTGATTTGGATTTAACCGGAGTTGAAGAACTGAAACTTAATTATTATGGTTCTGTGGGTGGAATGGGTTCATCATTTTTGTTAGGTAACCCATATTTGTATAAAAAGTGATCAGGAGAATAAACAGATGAAATATTGTGAGTTTTGTGGAAATGAAATAGATGATAATTCAAGCTTTTGTTCTTCTTGCGGAAAAAAAATAATTGAAGAAAAAAATGTTTATTTTCAAGAGAAAGAGTATGAAGCAAATAATAATAAAAATATTTTAATAATAGCAGCTTTAGTAATTTTGATTACGGTAATATTTGTTTATTGGGTAATTAAAGAGGATGTTAATAATACTGCTAATCAGGGAAATAATGTAAATCAGGAAAATATAGTAAATCATGGAGTTGCATTTTGTAAGCTTGATTCTTCGGTTACATTGCGATCTGCGACAATACAGATTAATGACAGGATTATTTATCTGAATTATAAATATCCTTTACCGACGAAAGGATATATTGATGAACATCCAACATATTATTATGTTGTCGGACGAAGTGCAAATGGAACTTTTCAAGATAATGTAGATGTAGGATGGATAAGAACAGAAACTCTTATTGAACAGCTTAAAAATTCGTTTGGGATGCAAGTAGCTACACCGGAATACAATCCTGATTATTTAATGGCTCCGGGAAGTGAGGAATTTATCAGACTATATGATACAGAAGGCATAATATTATCTACTATTTATGTATACAACAGACAGAATGTCTCATTGTCACAAAAGGATTGTGATGCCGTAGAAACATATTGGAATACTGATACGGATATGGATTACAGCAAAGTCATAAATAAATATGGTTATTTCTTTGGCGGAATAAATGTATTCAGTGGAGAATGGGATTATGACAAGGTAAAAAATGAAATAGCAAAAGAAACAGGTGAATATACTGTAAATGAGAGCAATGACGGAGAATACTTTCTGGTTACGGTAGTGGCCTACAATGTCGGATCCGGATACTGGTATGGATATGATGACACTGACTGGTACGGAACACATGAAGATGAGCTTCATAAATATGATTCAGGAATAATATATAGATTTTATTTTGATCCTGTAACAAGAATGCTGGTTAGTATGGATGTCAATTAAAGGGGGGAGGATAAATGTATTGTCCTAATTGCGGAAAAGAGGTAAATGAAAAAGCCTTATTTTGTTCTGAGTGTGGAACGCCTATAAGCTCTATAAAGAAGAATAAAAACCATAGAATAATAGAATATATTAAAGCAGCTTTATATGGTGTAATAGGTTTTTTTATTGTTTGTATAGGTATATATGTATTTGGAAGGTTGACTCCAAATAATACAGGAATTGAAGAAAAAGAATATACAGATATCGATGTTTGTGAGACTGAAAGTGATACACCAAACACAGAAGATATCCAAGAGGACGATTTAGTTGATAAAAATGATAGTAATGGTGAATTGGAGCAAAAAGAAAATTCTGATGACAATGTAAGGGAAGATATCTTTCCATATGAAAAAGATGGAGATGAAAACAATGAATGGGATTCTATAGTGCGAGAAGAGCTTGGAGAAAGCGAAGAAGAAATAGAGGATAATTCATATCTATTTCAATACGCATCTTTACTTCGGGAATATTTATATTCAACAGATGAGGATGTGGGGATTTATAGTTATTATGCATTTACGGCATCAAAATATATGCCGGAGGATTATAAGGGATTGTTTGCATTAATAGATCTTGATGGTGATGGAAGAGAAGAGCTGCTGGTTGGAGAGTATGGTGATCCGTGGAATGTATTTATACCGGGTAATGATTGGAAGAGTTCAATGGTCGGAAGTATCACAACATATGATAATGAAACAGGTATATGTAAATATTTAATGTATATGTTGGACGAGATTGATGAAGAACGCATGATTTTTAAAGATAACAAATTTATTTATTTAACCCCGGATGATCCTGAATATTATATTGATTGTCAGGAAATAAGGATAAAAGATTATCATGAGATAACGGAAGAAAATATCACCAAATATTGTGGAGAATAAAATTACGAGGGAAGATTTTTGAAAATGAAAAAATGTATTCATTGTGGAAAAGAAATAGAGGATAATGCTAAGTTTTGTATGTTTTGCGGAAAAGGCCAGACCTTAGATAATTCAGATAATGTTATAGAAACTAATCAAAATAATAACAGTTTAGAAAAAGTGAATGATAAAAGGTGGACTCCGGCTACTGTTACGGCTATGTTGGTTGTGGCATTTATATTATTGGCAGTTGGTATAGCATCACATTTTCTGAGATACATTCTTTCCGAAGAACATATAGAACAGGCAATACAGGATACCGATATAAGTTCAATAAATGTTGGTTCTTTCATTGTTGGAATGAATGATATCATGGGTGAGTATGCCACAAGTGAAGATGCCGAAGATTTTGATTATTTTGTAAGTCAATTAGACGGAGACGAAACTCTTGGAGAATTTCTATTTTGGTTTTTTTATCCATATACGGAAGAAATAGATATACTTTATGATGGTACACTTAAAGAAAAGGATTTCGAGGAGGCAATTAATAGTAAAGAATTTAAAAAGGAAATAACGGAAATAATTACATCATATACTAATAATTTATTTTTTGCTAAAGGGAAAGGGAAAGTATATGGAGAGGAAATAGGTGAATTGATGTATATAATTTACAAAAACTCTATATATGAAGAATATGATGATATATGGAATGTGTATAAGAATAATGCATACAATTATTATTTTTACTATGACTTTTATGGATATGATGATTATGGAAATGAGATATATACAGAAGAAGAATTGAAAGAAAAATTTGAAAATGATATAAATAATTACCTACTAGAGTTAAAGTGGTATTTTCAAAATACACCAGACCGTATTGATTATTATGATGATATGTTTGATTATATGTCCGTAAAAAATCTTGCAGATAATCCGTCCATTAGGGTGATTCGTATTCTTTGTTCAAAATTTTTCGAAATATCTGTATTTTGTATTTCTGGAATTTTGATTGTAATGTCACTTATAAATAATAAAGAGCAGTTTGGAAAAATGGTGAGAAAAATGCTTGTTTTCGCATTGGCCGACGCTGTTATTATGTTAGCGGTATTTATATATGCCAAGATGATGGTTAACGGCTCATTATTTGATGCAGGTGTAAGATGGGTGTTGGAGTCGGGCGGAAACGACCA
>DFKO01000185.1 GCA_002373855.1 Lachnospiraceae bacterium UBA3643 | reverse complement strand
CAGGAAATTTCGCCTGACGGCGAAATCCCGGATTAATACGTCCGGACAAGACCGGACGATTCGAGGGAGAAGTAAACAGTCCGCAGTTGAAATATGATTAGAATAGATGTATCATAAAGTTGAAATTGATAATTTCAACTTTGTGAGGCAGGCTGAAATGGTATATGACTATATAATCGAAAATTTCAAAAATGGTGAACCGATTTTCATAAGCGAACTGCCGGGAGAATCTAAGGATTATCTTAGACAGGAGATGAAAAGGCTTGTTGATGATGGGAAATTGGAACGTTTGCATAATGGGGTGTACTTTCTTTCTTATATGACAATACTTGGAACGAAAGGAAAGATTTCTGTGGACAAGTATATAGAAAAGAAATACCTTACCGTAAATGGTATGACTGTTGGATACATTACAGGGTTACAACTCGCCAATAAATATGGATTTACAACACAGAATCCTTCATGTTACGAGATATGCAGTAATGAAGCTACAACGAAACAAAGAAAACAGGAAATTGATGGAAATACAATTGTGGTTTATAAACCGGTAGTTGATATAACAGAGAAAAATAAGTCTGCACTTCAATTTTTGGATATGATGACGATGATAGACAAATATAGCGAGATAACAGGCAAAGAACTAGTTTCTAAACTGAAAAGATACGCGTCGTCAGTTAAATTGGATTTCCGTACGGTAAAAGAATACCTTCCACTCTATCCGGATAAAGTATATAGGAATATATACGAAGCAGGATTAATGGAAAAACTGATATAAAAAAATGAACATAAGAAAAGCAGAAAATAAGGATATACAAAGGCTTCTGGAACTTTTGCAGCAGGTTTTGGAACTTCATGCAAAGATTAGGCCTGATGTGTTTATACCGGGGACAACAAAATATACACAGGAAGAACTTGAAGGAATTATCAGAGATGAAATGAGTCCTGTATATGTGTCTGTTGACGATGGTGATGAAGTTATGGGATATGCGTTCTGTCAGATTAAAGAACAGCCTTTTTCTAATAATATGGTTCCTTTTAAGTCAATGTTTATCGATGATCTCTGTGTTGATGAGTCGCGTCGAGGACAGCATGTCGGAGAAGCATTGTTTGAATATGTTAAAGACAGAGCAAGAGAACTTGGATGCTATGAAGTGACTCTGAACGTTTGGGCAGGCAATGAAAGTGCGGAACATTTTTATGAGAAAATGGGAATGAAAACAAAAGAGAGACAGATGGAGTATATTCTGTGAGTGGGGAAATGATAGAAAGTCAGAAAATGGAAGAGACTGATAACAAAACACAAAATAATAAAAAGAAAAAATCTAAAGGGAAAATAATTCTGACAGTAGTAATATGTATTCTCCTGTTGCTAATTGTCGGATGGTATGTACTTGTAGTCAGCCTCTATAATGAAAATCTGAATGTTCGTCTTGAAAGTTACGAACCGCTTATGTTTCATGTAGAAGATTTTGAGGGCCTCGAGAGAACGGAATATGATTTCCCTTCCGATAAAGGCCAGATGCTTGCGGGATATATGTACAGCGCGGGTGATGAGCAGAAGGGAATAATCGTCCTTGCTCACGGATTCGGCGCCGGACACAATTCATATATGGATGTAATTAATTATCTTGCCCAGAGCGGATATTATGTATTTGCATATGATGTAACGGGAAATGATGCCAGCGAAGGTGATGGTACAAACGGAGCGCCTCAGGGTGTTATAGATCTTGATTATGCAATTTCATTTGTAGAGGAAAGCGGCAACTTCCCTGATCTTCCCATAGGACTTATAGGACACAGCTGGGGAGCATACAGTGTCAGCAACGTACTGACTTTCCATCCTGAAGTAAAGGCAGTAATAGAATGCTGCGGATTCAACAGATCTTCCGATATGTTTGAGTCGGGAGGAATTTCACAGGCAGGAAGCCTCATTTATACAATGACTCCGTTTGTCAGAATATATGAGATGTTTAAATTCGGTAAGTATGCAACGAATACTGCCCTTGATGGGTTTGATGCTACAGATGCACATATCATGTGTGTCCATAGCGAAGATGATGATGTAATCTTAATCGGATACGGATATGATAAGTATTATGAAAAGTATAAGGACGATCCGAGATTTACCTTTGTTCATTTTGATAATAAAGGACACAATAGCATCTTCAATGACATCAACGATACATATATTGATGAGATGAATGCACAGTTTGACGAGTGGTTAGAGACGCTTGATTATGATTACTCCGCAAAAGAAAATATAGAAAAATTTAAAAAGGACAAAGCAGACTGGATAAATAATAATCTCGACAGAGAAAGATGGTGCAATCGCCTGGATATCGATCTCATGGATTCTTTTGTAGCCTTCTTTGATGAATATGTTGTCAGGGTAGATTATCAATAAGTTTAAAATGTAGAAATATGCCTCCAATATTTGGCATATATGCCATTGAATTATAAAATTATATATTATAAAATGCTTCTGCTGTATATTTAAAAGGAGGCGATTTAATATGGCAGGTAGTTCAGTTAACGGCGGGACAGGTAAAATAAGTGTCCAGCTTCTTAGGGTATTAATACCCATGATTGCATTCTTTATTATTCTCGTAGCTGCGATTATCGTAATCAATTCAAAAACAATCATCACAGAGCAGGCGACAAACGGTCTGGAGGAAGAATCCCAGGCAAATGCCAATGATATAGCAAAGACAATGGCTGATATCATGGGCTATTACAATGGTGTCGGCGATATGCTGGAGTCTTCAAATTACAGAAATAATGACGATATCAAGGCTGCTATCCAGCCCGGTATGACAGCATACCCCGGAATGGTAAATGATGTATATGTAGCTTTTACAGATAAGTCATTTATTGATGGTGGTGACTGGGTTCCGGCAGATGATTACGATCCTACGATCAGAGGATGGTATCAGACAGGATTTGCGACTGATACGATCGTGATCGGAACTCCCGATATCGATATGGATACAAAAGAGGCTGTTGTAAACGGTGTACGTAAGGTTGAGTTTACAGATGGCAGAGTGGGAGTGCTCTCAACAGATATCTTCCTTAAGAGTATTTCGAGTGCGGTTAGTGAATACAAGCCCCTTGGTACAGGTGAGAGTATGCTTTTTGCAGGCTCATCGATAATCGGTGCACCCAATGCCGATTATGTCGGAGTAGATGCAACAGAGTTAAAAGATGATGCTTTTGTGCAGGCTATTTATAAAGATGTTGAGGCCGGTAAAACAGGACAGGTAGATACGATAAAGGGTAATGACGGAGCAGACTATTTCGTATCTTTTGAGCAGATTGATGGTACATCATGGACTCTTGTATCATATGTAAAGAATGCGGATGTGCTTTCCGGACTTAACAGGTTGATGGTGATCACCATAGTACTTGTTATAATCATGCTCCTCATAAGTACATTTGTGATACTCTTCCTTGTAAACAACATGATCACAAAGCCTGTTAACAAGCTGACAGATACGATATCAAGTATTGCCGAGGGCGACTTTACCGTTAATATCACAAGAGGCGGCAACAATGAGATCGGCGTCATGAACAACAAGATGTCTGATTATGTTGAGAGAATGAGAAATACTCTCAGCGAGATGAAGCAGGTAGCCCAGAGCCTTTCACACGAGGCGGATGAGAGTATGCTTGCAGCCAACTCGATGAGCCGTCAGGCTGATGATCAGAGTTGTTCAATGGATCAGATCCATGATGCAATGGAAGGTGTTGCAAAATCCGTTACAGAGCTTGCGACAAATGCGACAGATCTTGCACAGGCTGTATGTGACATGACTGAGCAGGGTAATGCGACCAGAGATATAATGAACGAACTCCTCGAAAAGGCCAAGAAAGGTCAGCAGGATATGGATAACGTTCAGGACAATATGGATGCTATTTCCCAGTCGATGACAGAGATGAGCAGAGTAGTCGGAGCAGTTGATGAAGCTGCTCAGAAGATTAACTCTATCATAGAGATGATCAACTCAATATCATCTCAGACAAATCTCCTTTCACTCAATGCTTCAATCGAGGCTGCCAGAGCAGGCGAGGCAGGACGAGGATTTGCGGTTGTTGCAACTGAGATTGGTTCTCTTGCAAATGACAGTGCAAATGCTACGACAGAGATCGCGGCTATCATCAGAGATATCACAGAGCAGATCAAAACTCTTTCAAGATGTTCAGAGTCAAGCATGCGTGATATATCAAACAGTAGCGAGGCTGTCAGTGAGACAGGCGGTACATTTGCCAAGATCTTTGAGGCTCTTGATAATGCAGGACATACTGTATATGACATGGTAGGCAAGATGGACAAGGTAAATGATATCGCTGCAGCGGTTGCAGCTATCGCAGAAGAGCAGTCTGCAACCACTGAGGAGGTAACAGCTACTGTAGAAACAGCTGCCACAACAGCCCAGAATGTTGCCAACGAGAGTAATGTTGTTGACAACAGTGCATCTACTGTTGCGGATTCATCTGCAAAGATCGGCGGATTCGTTGACATGTTCACGATATAGTGAATAAATGAAGTAATTACGATATAATACGACTGATAGGGAGCAATCCCTGTCAGTCGTTTTTTTATGGGTCGTGACCCTGTTGAGC
>DFKO01000105.1 GCA_002373855.1 Lachnospiraceae bacterium UBA3643 | reverse complement strand
TTATCTCCTCCTCCACAAATCCGGGGTTCATGGCAAGATAGTGATCGAAGAGAATCTCGCCTTCCGAAACCTGGATTCCTTTAATTTTTATAATATACTGATTCGGATTCAGCTGGATATTATCACGGAGTCTGATGATAGGCACAACAGTACCAAGCTCAAGGGCTATCTGGCGCCTGATCATAACAACTCGGTCAAGGAGGTCTCCTCCCTGATTTACATCGGCAAGAGGTATGATACCGTATCCAAACTCAAGCTCAATCGGGTCAACCGAAAGAAGGGATGTGACATTCTCTGGACGTCTGATCTCCTCTGCCTCTGTTTCTTCCGAGGCAACCTCCTGCTCGACCTTTTCCTCCTTGATGGTTTTGGCCACGTTCATACCTGTGATGATAAATGCGGCTCCGAGGATAATAAAGATAATGGGATTTAGGGGCGTGACGATACCGAGGGCTATGAGTACTCCGCCCACAAGGTATAGGGCCTTGGGCACACCAAAGAGCTGGGATATAAGGACTGTACCAAAGTCTGCAGTCTTGGAACCCTTTGTAACCAGGATACCTGTTGATAATGATATAAGGAGCGAGGGTATCTGGGATACCAGACCGTCACCTATAGTCAGGATACAGTATTTATCGACGGCATCAGCCAGCTCCATATTCTGGCGCATCATACCCATGGCGATACCGCCGATAAGGTTAACCGCTGTAATGATGAGGCCTGCCGTCGCATCTCCCTTTACATACTTAACGGCACCGTCCATGCTACCAAAGAAGCTTGACTCTTCCTGGATCTTGTCACGTCGCCGCTTTGCCTCCTCATCGGTGATGGCACCTGTATTAAGGTCTGCATCGATGGCCATCTGTTTACCTGGCATGGCATCGAGGGTAAATCTGGCTGTAACCTCGGCAACTCGCTCGGAACCTTTGTTGATAACCATGAACTGTATGATGATGAGGATGATAAATACAATGATACCGATAACCAGGTCGCCACCGCCTACGTACTGGCCGAATGTCGCCACGACGTTACCGGGGTCACCTGTCTTTAATATCAGTCTTGTCGAAGAGATATTTAAGGATATTCTGAACAGTGTGGTAAACAAGAGTATGGTCGGATAAAAGGACAGATCCAGTACTTCCTTTGCAAACATGGTCGAAAAGAGTACGGAAAAAGCTACTGCCATATTAAATCCGAGGAGAATATCCAGGAGCGTATTCGGGATGGGGATGATCATCATGATAAATGCCGCAAGTACATATAATGCGACGCCAAGATCTGCTTTTTTCACGATGTTTCCTCCTTTCCGAAAATATTTTAAATCATTTGTAAAGTGTCAGATATTTTTATGACACAAGGCCTTTTGCCCTGTATACTCCGGCCAGAACCTGGGCCACTGTCTCGTAGAGCTCCGGAGGTATCTGCTCTCCTATCTCCACGTTATGGTAAAGTGCTCTCGCGAGAGGCTTGTTTTCTACTATGGATACGTCATGTTCTCTGGCTGCCTCCTTAATCTTGGCAGCGAGATAATCGGCGCCCTTGGCTACTACGACGGGGGCTTCTGCCTCCTCCTTGTCATACTTAAGAGCTACGGCAAAGTGGGTCGGGTTTGTGATGACTACGTCTGCTTTAGGGAGATTCTGCATCATACGGCGCTGTGATGCCTGCATCATACGCTGTCTGATCTTGCCCTTGATCTGGGGATCTCCTTCTGTTGATTTATACTCTTCCTTTACTTCCTGCTTGGTCATCTTCATGTCATTATGAAATTTCCACTTCTGGAAAAGGAAATCCGCAAATGCGATGACCAGGAATACTGCCGCAATCTTGATACCTATGCCGATGAGATAATCTCCCGCCAGGATAACTGCCTGGGTCAGAGGTACATCATAAAGCATAAAGAGTATCTGCCGGCCTCTCTCAAGCTCTCCAAATATTATGAAAAAGATCACCGCCAGCTTAAGTATTGACTTGATGAGTTCCACAAGTGTCTGGACACTGAATATACGCTTGAATCCGTTTATCGGATTTATTTTTGAGAGTTTTGGCTTTAATGGCTTAGACGTAGGCTTAAATCCTACCTGGGCCACATCGGCCACAAAGGCTATGATAAATGCACTGATAACAAAAGGCAGGGCTATGGTTAATATCCTTAGGAACATCTCCGTCAGCATTGATATATATAAATTGGCCTCAATGCGTCCGCCGGGTACTTTTGTAAAATCAGAAAACTTGTTGTATACCACGGAAAATACGCTGATGAAACGGCTGGCCATGCTGCCTGTCCAGATTTTCAGGAGTATAAACATTGCAAGGAGCGTAAATGAGCTGGCTACCTCTTTTGACTTGGCAACCTGGCCCTCCTCTCTCGCATCCTGGAGTTTTTTTGCTGTAGGTTCCTCGGTCTTTTCTCCGCCGGGACCTTCCTGGGCAAAGAACTGCAGGTTAAGTTGTATCAGTAATTCCCCGCTATCAATCATAGAATCAGCCGCCTCCGCAGGCTTTTATAACCGCAACAACCATTACTTTCATCTGCTCAAATATAAAGTCTGCCGCAACAGGTATCAGGGATATGGTTAGCAGCATGACTCCGAGTCCGATAAATACTTTTAACTGAAGTCCCACGGCAAACATGTTCATCTGGGGTGCCACCTTGGCCATGACGCCGAGGAGTCCGTTTAATACCAGAATCGTACAAAATACAGGCAGACATATACGGAATCCGATTATCAGATAATTGCTGATAAATTTAAGAAACATATTGTACATGTCATACAGGATTATCTCGCCCTGACCTACCGGTATCAGCTTGAACGTATCGCTGATGGCTATGAGGAGATATCTGTACATACCGGTGCAGATAAATATCAGCATAAATGCATACTGGTAGAGAAAGCTCGAGATGGAGCTGGTCTGCCTGGTCATCGGGTCCATGGTCTGGGCCATGGAAAATCCTATCTCCACATCTACCATATGTCCGGCAAAATTGACTATCATCATGCAAAACTGGGTAGTCATACCGATGAGGAGTCCTATGATCGCCTCAAGCAGTATGTAATATGTATATGAGAGTACCGAGTAATACTCAGGATATACATGGGGCGTGATCACTCCGTATATGACCACCGAGACAAATACGGAAAACATGATGCGTATCCGTCCCGGAACATTATTCATACTGAAAAAAGGAGCCGCATAAACAAAGCATGAGACTCTCACAAGAATAAGCAGAAAATATTCAAGTTCTTCCAGCGGAAAAGTAAAATCTATCATATATTCCGGTCAAATAAATCATCTGATATACACAGAGAAATTACCCCAGAGGTTTTCCATAAATGTAATAATATTATCGATCATCCAGTTACCTATGAGCATCATGGTACCAAATACAAGGAGTAACTTGGGCACAAATGTAAGTGTCTGCTCCTGAATGGATGTAATAGTCTGAAACACACTGATAATAAGACCTACTACCAGACTGACGAGCAGTACCGGGGCAGCGGTCTTGACTACGCAAAAGAGTCCTTCTGAAATTATCTGTACTACGACTTCGGGATTCATACTCTTCTCCGATTAATTCTGTATCAGTAAAACGTTCGCACAAGATTGACTATTATGAGATTCCAGCCGTCGGCAAGTACAAACAGGAGTATCTTGAACGGCATGGATATGGTAGTAGGCGGAAGCATCATCATACCCATACTCATCAGCACGGACGATACGACCATATCTACCACAAGGAACGGTACGTAGATCAAAAAGCCTATGATAAACGCCGTCCTTAACTCACTTAATATAAAGCTGGGGATGAGGACTGACGTAGGTATATCCTCAAGGTCTCCGTCCCACTCTGTATATCCTGCTATCTCCATAAATACAGACACATCCTTAAACTGGGTCTGCTTGTACATAAATTCTCTAAGGGGTGCAATACCTATCTCGTATGCTTCCTCAGCCTTGATCTCCCCGTTGTCAAAAGGCACGATGGCCTCTGTATATATCTGGCCAAACACAGGTGCCATAATATAAAATGTCAAAAACAATGCCAGACCTATAAGGACCTGGTTTGGCGGTACTGTCTGGGTATTGAGGGCAGTCCTCGTAAAGTGAAGTACGATGAGTATACGCACATATCCCGTCAGCATGAGGAGCAGCATGGGTGCCAGCGCTATGGCTGTCAGGATAAGGAGTATACGGAGGGCTCCGTTTATGGAACCGTTGTCTGACGATACGTTTATCGAAAAAATATTATCGACATTAAGCTCCGAATTGTCATCGGCATCCTCCGACGATCCGGGATCATCCTCGTACGTCCTCTCATCTGTCAGGTCATCTCCCGTATCCGTCGCGTGTACGGTTATGGGAGTAAGTAAAGACAATATGCCTACTAAACATAGCAGGCATATTATTCTGATTATTTTTTTTAAATATTTAAATGTCTTTTTATTTGAAAATGAAATATTCAAAACTAAATCACCGTTTTCCGAGATCTTTCAGACTTGTCAGAATCTCGGCAAAGCTCTTTTTAGCGGTTTCCTGTTCTTCCCCTTCAGGGCTCTCTCCCGTATTTAAGATGAGCTCCTCTTCGGGTACTTTGCATATAAGGGAAATATTATTCTTGCAAACCGATATGACATAATAGCCCTGTCCTATCTTTACAAGCTCAAGGTACTTGTCAGATGATATCCTGACAGCCTCAATGATCGACATATTGGACCGGCTCATCCTGCCCTTCTGGTATCCTGCTATGTATCTGGTCGTGTAATATGTAGCAGCCAGTACAAATGCAAATATTAAGAGCAGTGTCAGAAAATGAGTAATATTTCCTGTTGTATCAAGCGCAAGAAGCATATATAGCTCCATAAAATCAGTCCTTAATAATCTCTGTCACACGGATACCGAAGTTTTCTTCGATGACAACTACTTCACCTTTTGCGACAAACTTGCCGTTTACGAGTACGTCGATAGGCTCACCTGCGATCTTTTCAAGCTCAATGATGGTACCGGGAGCGAAATCAAGTATCTCGTGGATAGTCTTGCTGGTACGTCCGAGCTCAACAGTTACCTCAAGAGGTACGTCCTTGATGAGATTAATATTTTCCTGGCCTATAAGGGCTGCAATATCAGGTGTAAATGCCTGGAACTGGGCAGGTGCCACATTGGTAGGCTGCACGGGAGCCATCTGGGGCATCTGGGAGTAATCATAAGCCATAGGCATGGGTCCGGGTGCCGGCATAGGTGCAGGTCCCGGCGCAGGAGCCGGCGCGGGCGTCGGCGAAGCTGCTACAGGTTTCGGAGCAGGCGTGGGAGCTGCTGCAGGTGCAGGCTCTGACGATCCGCCCATCTGATTTGACATAAAGAAGTCATAAAGTGACTTTGCAAAATCAAGGGGATAAAGCTGGATCAGTGTAGAGTCTACAAGCTCTCCTATCTGCATGCGGAAGGCTATCTTTACAAATGTACCTTCCATAAAGTCTGTTGCAAATCCCGAATCCTTAAGTTCGTTCATATCGACAAGATTTGCCACCGGCGGTGATATATCTATCTTTTTACCGAGCATTGATGAGAGGGATGTGGCTGATGAACCCATCATCTGATTCATTGCCTCCGAGATAGCCGAGAGATGAAGCTCTCCGAGCTCTCCGTCAGTATTTGTACCGTCACCGCCCATCATGAGGTCTGTGATGATCTTTACATCTCTCTCCTGAAGGACGAGGATATTGGATCCGTCGAGTCCCTCGGTGTATTTGATCTGTATAAAAACGCAAGGTCTGGGATAATCCTCGACAACCATATCCCAATTTGCAAGTGATACCTGGGGAGTAGTGATATTTACCTTCATGTTGACCAGCGAGTAGAGTGTTGTGGCACTCGTACCCATACTGATGTTGGCAACCTCTCCTATGGCATCTCTCTCAATATCAGACAGAAGACTTTCATCGATCTCACCGGAAGCGGCACTGCTTGTTGCAGCTTCTGCGACATCGTCTGAATTCATGCCGTTAAGCAGCGCATTTATTTCTTCCTGCGACAGCATTCCATCCATTATTCTTCGTCCTCCTCTCTAAATACTTGCGTAACCCTGACGGCGTATTTGTCTCGTTCCGTACCGGGCATCGCTGCGAATTTCCTGATATTCCCCACATAAAGTTCCATTTCTTTATCGGGCCCCCTGTCAAGTCGTATGATATCCCCAATCTGTAATCCAAGGAAATCGGAAACCTGAATTTTGCTCTTGCCAAGGACTGCCCTGATCGGCACATCCACCTTGCGCAGGAGCGCTTCAAGCTGCTCTGCATGGTCCTCCTCGTCGTTGTTTATCATCGTGGTGAACCAGAACTTTGTATTAAGGTTATCTATAATATCCTCTATGGTCACGAAAGGAATACATATATTCATGAATCCTTCCACATCGCCGAGAGTAATATTCATGGTGACGATGGCTATCATCTCGTTTGGCGCTATGATCTGGGCAAACTGAGGGTTTGTCTCGATACGCTCAAGGATCGGGCTGATGTCGATGACATTTTTCCACGGTTCTCTGAGCAACTGGGTGCACATGGTCATTATCTTGTCGAGTATGCCCAGCTCTATCTCCGAGTAGTCTCTGAGCTTCTCAAGAGGTGTGCCCTGGCCACCGAGCATACGGTCAAGTATTGCATAGGCAACGTTTGAAGTGATCTCGCATATAATATTGCCGCTTAAGGGCTGGAAATTGATAATGCCAAGAACTACCGGGTTTGAAAGCGCATTGGTAAACTCCGAGAAAGTAACGGTCTCGGATGATGCCACATTGACCTGTACGTTTTTTCGAAGATATACAGGGAGGTTTGTGGACACCAATCGTCCGTAGTGCTCAAATATGAGCTCAAGTGTACGGAGATGTTCCTTGGAGAACTTAGCCGGACGCTTGAAGTCGTAGTTCTTAACCTGCTTTTCATTTGTATTGTTCTGCATCTCCTCAACGTCAACTTCACCGCTTGATAAAGCTGACAAGAGGGAGTCAATCTCTTCCTGCGAAAGGACTTCGCCCACTGCCTATCACCTCCGTTCCCTATATATTTCGTATTCTATAAGTAACGGCATATCAGCCAAACATAATTGAGCTGAATGAAACCTTGTAAATAAACTTAGAATCGAATAATGCCTGAAGTCTCTCAAGGATATCGTCGCACATCTGCTGCTGTGATATCTGGGCCTCAGATAATGTATAGCTGCCTACTACAGCAAAAATCTCACTCTTGATGATGCCTTCCATGGTAGCGATGCTGTCCTTGTATGTAGCATAATCCTCGCTGGTCATATCAAGTGAGAGAGCCACGTTTACGATACAGTAATGATCCTCGGTCTCGCCGTCCTCGCGCTTAAGTGTGATGGTCATTGCATCAGCAATCGTATAAACCTCAGTATCTGCAAGTGATACGGAAGGAGTCTCGCCGTCATCTTTTGTAAGCTCAAGCTCAAGCACGCCGGCTATATCAGTCACAAGCTCTGCGGTAGCAGAGTTTGTCTTGATGACAGATAACATCATGACGACCGTAAGTATGATATTCACTACAAGGAGTGAAAGTATAATAATCGAAAGCAGATTTTTCTTCATGTCTTTTCCTCTTAAATCTCTTGATTAATACGAACTGAGCGCATTATAAATCTTTATCTCAACACGTCTGTTTAAGGCTCTGCCCTCAGGCGTAGAGTTGTCTGCTATGGGACAGTACTCACCTCTGCCCGAATGCTTGATGATGGCAGGGTCAAGGTTTGTATGGTCTATCAGATAATAAAATACCGAGAGTGCTCTGGCATCTGACAGCTCGTTGTTGCTGGGATACTTGATACTGTTCATGGGAACGGAATCTGTATGACCCTCTATCTCGATGATGCTGTCTGCATATTTCTCAAGGATAATGCCGAGCTGGTCAAGTACGGGATAGGCGCTCTCCATAAGCTCCGCCTCGCCTGATTCAAACAGGAGGGATCCGTTTAACGAGAGCTGTACATACTGGGATGTAAACTCCATATCCATCATGTCTTCCATGCCTGCCTCGGCAAGGGCTTCCTCTATCTTTTCAGCCAGTTCCTCAGACTCTTCCATCTGGGCTTCCTCAACTGTCGCAAAGGCATCCTGCTCGGATGTGGCGTCAATGTTTTCGCCTTCCTTTTCAGCTGTCTTACCTGTTGAGTTAATATATTCATCCAGCTGATTAAGCTGGCTCACACCGTTGCTCACAAGGAGTCCGTCTCCTATTGAGAGGGAACCTGCCGTGAATACGGAAAACGTCTGGGAAAATGAAGCCGCAACTTCCTCAAACTTCTGGGCATCTACCGTAGACATTGAAAACAGGAGCACGAAGAAGCAAAGGAGCAGGTTCATAAGGTCCGAGAACGTCGCCATCCAGGCGGGGGATCCGGGGGCCTGTTCTTCTTCTTTTTTCTTTGCCACTACTGCTCACCGCCTTCCGCTGCCTCGCCTGCCGGTCTCTCGGAGGGGGCAAGGAATGATTTAAGTTTCTCTTCAATGACACGGGGGTTTTCTCCTGCCTGTATTGAGAGAAGTCCCTCGATCATGATAGTCTTTACTGTCTGCTCCTGGCCGTCATAGAAAGCGAGCTTTGTAGACGTAGGAGTACATATCCAGTTTGAAAGCATGGAACCGTACATAGTTGTCAGGAGGGCTACCGCCATGGCAGGTCCGATAGACGATGCATCTTCCATGTTATTAAGCATGTTAACCAGTCCGATAAGGGTACCGATCATACCCCATGCAGGTCCCATGGCTCCGAGATCCTGCCAGAACTTTATCTTCTCTTTATGCCTGGCACCTATGCAGTCAAGTTCCGTCTCCATGATGGCATGGACAAGCTCGGGGTCGGTACCGTCGACGATAAGCATGATACCCTTTTTGAGGAAATCGTCATTTATATCAGAGGCTGCCTCCTCAAGGGAAAGCAGACCTTCTTTTCTCGCAACATTGGAGAGGTCGATAATCTTTTGGATAATCTCCGCAGGATTTAACTGTGCCGCTTTAAAGATCATGGTGAAACTCTTAAGACCGCCTGTAAAGGTTTTAAAAGAATTCATGACGAGAGTAGCAGAAAAAGCGCCACCGAAAGTGATGAGCGCCGAAGGAACATCCAGGAAGCTCGAAATAACCGAGAAATCAAAGCCTCCGTCTTTAAATGTAATACCGAAAATACAAAGGACAAATGCAATTACAAGTCCTAAAAGTGATGCTAAATCCATTTTCTCAAAATCCTTTAAGGAAACAATATTCCGACAATAATTTTACAAGATTTAGTAATAAAAGTCCATAAAAAAATAATACATTGTGTAAACTACTTTATGTTAACAGAAAATTCAGGTGCTCCCGGTTTTTACAGGAGCACCTGAACAGTAATGCTTTATATCAGATTATCTTATCTCTTAAGGTTTACAAGCTCTTCAAGGAGTGTATCGGAAACTGTGATGATACGTGAGTTGGCCTGGAAACCACGCTGGGTTGTGATCAGCTCGGTAAACTCTGATGAAAGGTCTACGTTGGACATTTCGAGTACACCGGTTGAAATATATCCGCCGTCTGTGGTTACATCAATACCGATACCGTCAAACTCGCCTGAGTTAAGTGTTGCTGAGTAAAGGTTATCACCCTGCTTCTCAAGACCAGATGCATTTGAGAACTTTGCAACAGCGATCTGGCCGAGGAGCTTTGTCTGACCATTGTCATATGCTCCGTAGATCATACCGTTATTCTGGATAGATACGCCTGTCATGTTACCGAGGGCGCATCCTGTACCGTAGCCCTGATCGTCACCGCTTATGGCTGAGATAGTTGATGTCTTGTTGTTGTTGTAGTTAAGTGAATCAGTCATATCTACAGCTACTGTCTCGAAAGGATTGGCTCCTCCCTCTGTAGGTACGAGGGTCAGGTTAAATGCTGTGACGAGCTGTGAACCGTTGATACCGGTAAACTTACCTGTAGCCTGATCGTATGTAATCTTGACCGCTTCACCTGCCTCTGAACTGTATCCGTCAACATTGAGGACGCCGTTTTCAAAGATGCTCTTGCTGCCTACTGTGACAGGATCTGTTGTGGCATCTGTCACGCCTGTATATGAAACTGTTCCTGATGCAAGGAGACTTCCGATTGTCTTGGGTGTATCGGGATCTGCTGCTGCTGCTCTTGTATTAACGGTAAGAGACAGGAAACTGTTGTAATCATCATATCCGAATGCTGCCGCATACTCTTTTGCGAGAGCCTTGTCCTTAACTGTACCGTCGCCGTTTAAGAAATCAGAAGGAGCAATCGTATCAACAACTGTGCCTGCATCATTCTTTATTGGTGTGTTTAATGTAAGTGTACCGTTTGCAGGATCCAGTGTATATCCGTCGAGTGTTGAATATGTCTCGCTCTTGCTTGCGTATGTGGGAGAACCTGATGCATTGTTTCCTGAATAAATTGTAGCTGTATATTTATCAAGGATTGAGTCATTGTTTGAATCAAGGATATCCTTAAGTGAGAGTACATATGCTCCCTCATCGTCTGTATCATTGACTGCAAACTTTGCTGTATATGAATATCCGAGGTTGTCATAGAATGAGAGGGATATTGCCTTACCTTCTGATGATGTTACGTTTGGATCGTTTTTATCAAGAATACCTGCGATCGTAGCCTTTGTGGTAGCCTGGGGAGGACTTACAAGGTTTTTCTCAGAGAGAATCTGGAGCTTTGATACTGTATCCTGGTTGATACTGATCTCCTTGGTCTGCTTGTCCTCTACTGCCTGCCAGCCCATTACGTTGTATCCGTTTGAGCTCATAGCAAGGTTACCTGCAGCATCCACGTAGAATGAACCGTCACGGGTAAAGAAGTTTGATGAACCGTTGCTTACTACAAAGAATGAATCTCCTGTAAGACGAAGGTCAAATGCGTTACCTGTTGTCTGTGTAGAACCCTGCTGGGTAATAGCTGTAGAGATGGCACCTGATGTAACACCGAGACCGATCTGCTTTGCATTACGTCCGGCTGTACCTGTTGTCTCGTTAGGTCCTGATGCAGACTGGGTTGTCTGATACATGAGCTCCGAGAATGTGATTGACTGTGACTTGTATGCCACGGTATTTACATTCGAGATGTTGTTACCGATTACATCCATCTTTACCTGATGTGTTTTAAGTCCGGATACTCCGGAGTAGAGTGATCTCATCATAAGGCATTTACCTCCGTTGCAATATTATCATTTCCTGATGTGCTGTCCTGCGTGTTGTTATCTTCTGATTTATTTTCTTCTGCCTTGCTGTCCTTAGCACTGCTTACCGTGTTCTTTTCAGCTATCTTTTCAGTGAGCTTTTCGTAATATGCCTCGATGAGCTCCTGTACCGATTTATCAAGGAAGGTGAGCTGGTATTTGTTCATTCCCTTGAACTTGCTGTATATATCCTCGATCTTTTCCTTGTCGTTTAACGTTACCTTGTCGACTTCCGGCAGATCCTTGAGTGCATCCGCTATCTCTGATGCAAGCTCGTATGCTTCCATGTACTCAGGGCTCGCTACCGTATCGAGATCCTTTATTGAGTAGAGCTGGTCTTCAATTGAGAGGAATACGTCATCGTTCTCATATACCACATAGTCAACTTTGCCCGATACATACTCGGTATTGCCGGCCTCATTTGTCACCTTCATGATGACATCCTGGCCTACAAGGCTCTGGGCTGATAAGCTCTGCATCTTGTCTCCGATGGCCTGTACCTCAGATACCTGGGTGAATGTTGCGTACTGGCTGATCCACTCTGTATTTGATGTAGGCTCAAGGGGATCCTGATTTTGCATCTCGGCTACAAGGAGTGTGAGGAACGCCTCGGAATCGATACCCGATCCGTTCTCCCTGCCTTTCTTTTCATTTTCTATTGATGTCGCTGATGCACTTTGTACAAACTGACCGTCTTTAAATGGTGCTATAAGAGCCATATGCGTATCTCCTTTTTATACTTTGTAATCCATTGAGTTGCCGTCGGCTGCCATCATCTGCGCTGATATCATCTCGGCCTCGTCAAGTTCCTCTATTATTTCATCGGTTAATCCACCGTTTAAGTTAAGTTTTCTCGTCGCTTTTCTTAAAGCCTCTGTCGCATCTTCCTGCTGCTCGTTTGAGTCGTTGCCCTGCTCGAGGTTCTGCTCAAATCCGTGGGATGAAACCGCAACCTCTATGGCATTTATCTTTACACCCTGGGCATCAAGAGATTCCCTTATCTGGGCGATCTGGGCTTCAAGTGCCTGAAGGACTGTGTCATTCTGTACATGAAGCTGGGCTGTTACGTTGCCGCCTCTTGATGCTACGGAGAGATTTACTGTACCGAGATTCTCGGGATTGAGTTGCATCTCAAGACTCGTCATCTCGCCGGTCACATTGGCTTTTATCTGATCCTTAACCTGGCTGATTATTTCCTCGGTATCTACCATACTTCCGGGGAATACAGCTTCGGGCTTTTGAATATCATTTACGTTAAACTCGTTTGTATCCGCAACCTGACTAAAGAGTGGCTGACTGTTTTCCGCATTATTACTGCCGGTCTCGCTTTTCTTTTCGGTGAATTGTCCTGAGTTTGTGTCATTATCGTTATTGGCACTGACCTGAACGTTGTCATTTGTTTTAGTTTCAGGTACGGCTGTTGATGTCCTCGTCGTCTCGGCTACAGGTCTTTCCTTTACGTCCTGAACCTTAACCGGTTCTGCCTTTACAGGCTCCTGACCTATCTCAATGACAGGCTTTTCATCCGTATCCGTGATAACGGGTATCTCCTCTGTAATCTCAGGAGTCTGTACCATCTCGGTAAGCATGGGTACCGGTATGCCCGATTCATCAGAAGCCTCTGTAACTATGTCAGCTATAAGTGTATTAAGCTCGTTTACAAGGTTAAGTGCGTTCTCATCTGTTATGAGGCTCACCATGTCGCCCTCGCCTACAACTTCTGATACAAGGAGTGAGATATTATCCGTATTCAATAAATCAGCAGCCGTGATTCCGAGGTTTGCGAGGATTTCTGTGAGTTCCTCTACATTGATACCCAGTTTCTTAGCTGCTTCGTTTAATATCTTATCCTTAAGCTCCGATACGACATTTTCATTTTCCGTATCATTCACATCCTTGTGGTTGCTTAACGAATCATTTTTATCTGTATTAAGTTTTGAATCTGTGTCACTTTTTGATGTCTCGCTATTTACTTCTGTTGAAGTATCAGCAGTTTTGTCATCGGAAGTCTTTGCCGGTTCCGTAGCATCCTGAACCTGTTTAAAGGTTTCAGTTTTGCTCACATCAGGCGCATTGCCTGTCTGTGTCACGGTATCCATCAGATCTTTGAATGATGCATCGCCTTTGTCATTTTTATTCTGACTCATCTGCGGTACATTTCCTACTCCCGATACAGGCATCCCGTCAATAAAAGGGCTAATAGTCATCTTTTTCTCCTGTAATCAAATAGGTTTACCAATTCTGATTAATATATCGGTGGGGAGCAGATAAAACTTTAGTACTTTTCAATAGATATTTTATCACGGCTCCATGAGCTTTGTAACCTG
>DFKO01000052.1 GCA_002373855.1 Lachnospiraceae bacterium UBA3643 | reverse complement strand
TGAACAGTTGAATTGTTTGTATATATCAGGTCAAAATGTCTGTCTTTAATTTGTTTTAATATACTATTATTAAGTATGACGCTCTTAATAACTGACGAGACAGAACGAAATTTTTTCAGGCTTTCCGATACCGGCATCACCCACATCTTCATGGGAGCAACTATATATGGAATATTTTCTGATATAAGGACCTGTTCCAGATCTCCATCTATAACAGATGGCATAAGCACCGTAAAACTGACAGAGTATCTGTCTCTCATATCCTTTATCATAGCAACCATGGAGCGGTTGGCACCGAGCATGGCTCTGCAGTATGTGATTGCCAGAACTTCCATATTTTTAACCCTGATTAGTTATACCCTAACTATCTATTATACAGTATTATTGTCATTTAATCTTGTAAACCCACACAGGCCAGCCTCCAACACGGGTTTCTTTTGAGAAAATATATCCTATAGAGTATATTATATTTGATGTAGCCATAAATTTCTGGTCATAATTGCCATCCGGCTCTATATAGTATACAAGGGGAAATGAAGCATCTATAGCCTCATAAAACTCCGCAGGCTTAGTTCTCGATCTCACAAAATACTCCGGTACGGAATCAGGATCCTTTACAGTCGCCACACCATTTTCATCTATATCGAATTCACCATAATAGGTTGTCCCCCACCATGTACAGAACGGCGTCTCCCATTCCGAAATAGAATTACCCGCATTTATACCCATACTCTCCAGATCATTGAGCCCTGCGTAGCAAACATTCGGAAGAGACAGATATTTTGTCATGCATATTCCGGAGAGCAAAATATTGATTATCAATACTCCGGTCACAAGAACATAACAAATCTTTAATACTTTCTTTTTGTTTAATAATTCAAATCCGTATGATATACCGATCCCGACGAGCAATATGTAAAACAGATAAATGGGTGTTCCCCATCTGATCCACTGAACAGGGATGATACTAATGATAAACCAGTAGAGGAGTCCAACCATAAAAACAAGAGATCGACTATCTCTCTTTTTGAATAAAGAAAACAGTCCGAGTGCAAATGGAATCAAAGAAATGCATCCCAGATTTAGGACAGATGTCTTAAAGTAAAAATAAAAATTTTGGAAAAACATTGAGAGTCTCGTACCCTCTACATTTCGGGGCTTTGACTCCTCATGCATATACTGCATGATAACCGGGAAATCGCTGATAATATTAGGCATGATAATAAAGCATGTCAGGAATACTGTTATTACAGATATTATTCCGTGAATGAAAATATTCCTATATTTCTTTTCCTTTACAGATCGGTAAATGACCATAAGCGCTATACCAAAGCACAGAAACAATCCGGGCCATTTTATCATCGCACATATTCCTACTATAACAGCAGAGATGATAAGAGATGATACTTTGCCATCCTCAAGATATCTGATAAAGAATATACAAAAAAGCATGACCATACATGCAATGGGAACATCCGGTGTCATATACCCCGAGTGTTGGATATATATGGGAAAGAAGCAAAATATAAACGCTGTTATTATCTGAGTCTTTATCTTGCTGATAGAAAGAATATCAGACATCTTTCCAGCAAATATAACGGAGACAGGTATCATCGCTACGCCAAAACATGTAGTGAAAAACCTGCCCATGACATGAAGAGCAATTGGATGACTGTCAAATATCACGTTGGGGTCAGCGTGCCATAATATTTTTGACGCAATCGACAAAATAAGAGCCACGCATTTTATCTCAACCTGATCGGGGCGGTTTACAACATGACATATATATGTATGATTTTTAATGAGATCAAGTGCAGGCAGCATGATAAACTGCTCGTCGATATTGAGAATCTGCGGATCACCCCAGTAACATGCAACTATACGCATAGCGAGGGCGATTATCATCAAAAAACCAATAACACAAAATAAGATTATATTGTATTTCTTTTTCATTAAATGCTATCCTTTTCAGAACTGTTATTTATAATATCTTCATACAGTTCATGACCATTTTTTCTATAATAATTTTCCAGTATTTCTTTACAAACATTTAATCCGGTTATACTGTTTTTGTAATCAAACAAAAGTCTGTCCCTGCTCTTTTTTATTACTATATTTGTAGAACCGTTTCCTACATGCTTTATACTGATATTCGGCATATAGCATGACAACAAACCGTCCCTTAATAATTGCAGATGCAATATATTTTCTTCACCAAACATAAACGTCCTCTCATCCATACCATCATATCTGGCTGTATAAGCAGGAGAGAAAAACATACAACTGCCATGAAGTGAACACCTGTATAATTTCTTTTCTTTTATATTTTTTTCATCGACATTTCCTATCCTGGGCCTTTCAGGAAATCTTAATATTCTTAACTTACCAAGAACTTTTCTTATGAAATCCAAAAGTCCTTTTGCATTTATGGAAGTAAAAATCACATCGATTTTTTTTCTTCTGATCATAAATTTACAAAACGGAATTGTCATAATGTGGATATCAAACGGATTGGAATTACCTTCTCCTGATATATCAAGTATCTTCGGTCCAGCCAGTGCAAATCCGCTTAATTCATATTCTTCTTTGAGTTTATTATATATATTTTTTTCTGTAAGGAATGCGTCATTATTTATTAATACGATAAATTCAGACTTTAGTTCATTCACAGCATATCTGAATCCGACATTATTTCCTCTGGCAAATCCCAAATTCTCCTCATTATGAATAATCGTAACATAACTGTCTTCTGAATATTCTGCTATTAATTCTGCATATGAGTTATCAGGTGATGCGTTATCAACAATAATAATGTGATAAGAATCCGTATCACAGTTATCTTTTATGTGTTGTACGCATTTTTTTGTTAATTCTATTACCGTATAATGTAAAATCACAAAGCTGATATTCATTTAATGTACCTGTCTAAGAAATCATTTATCCAAGGGTGTCCAATTATTAAGATCAAATATATTGTCTTTCACATGATACCAGGGTGCACCGTTATATTCGAATCCGTTTCCGTATGTTAAATCGATGCATCCGCCGACAACAACGTTTACACCACCAATCTTTCCGTCCATATTTATAGGATTGCCTGTAAAAGGATTAACGGGGTTTTCTATTATGCCCTGTACTGCAAACGCAGCGGTGTCGGCATTAGTCATAAATGAATAATCTATGGTAAATCCTGTACTGTTAAAATCTTTTACCATAAGGAAAGCATTTACATGTTCGCTGTCTGTTCCGTCAGGCAGAACTCTGTCAGGGAACTGTTTTAAATTTCTTCCGTGATCCGATACCAGAATAATCCTTGTATTATCATAAACACCCTGTTCTCTCATCCAGTCAAACCACTCACCAAGTGCCATAAGAGCAGCCATATTGGCATGATAATGACCTGCTGCAAATTCTGCCGTGAAATCTCCTTCTCCCGCCAAATACATAATGACTCCATCAACCTCTTTCGGTGCGAGCAGATCATATCCGCTGTTGTCCACAGTATCAGTTACTGTATAATCGGGAAGCTGCAGTATAGCAGGCTCATGTACAATATTATTATCATACATAAACAGAGTATTCTCATTGCCTTCTTCCACGACAGATATATCTTCCAAAGACTTAAGGGCAAAATAACTGTTTAAAAACTTTGTGGGAAGACCAGTGTGCTTAATGGAAACGGCACATAGGTAATTGCCATTGTCATATATATCATCCTGCAAAATTGTAGCAGATGTTCTGTACAAACTGTAAAATGCAAAATTTCTCTTCATTATATTCCAGATTTCATCAAGGGTATATCCCTGACTCATCATGGCTTCGAGATGAAATGCATTGGTATTTTTTATACCGTCAAATACGCTGAAATCCTGGAGATCATTATATCCGGCATAAGGCAGATCACATAATGTAATCTTACAGTTATCATCCTCGAATACTTTGGGTAGTACCATCTGGGCTTCTATAAATTTTTCAGCTAACGGCTCCTTATCTCTTGCGTCCACATTTTCAGGTGTGTAATCATATCCTCCAAATAATCCAGGAGAACCGATAATGGTATAACCTCCAAACGATACAGTATTTGGATACCCAGTGAATCCGTCAAACTGCTCTTTTAGCTCGGGTCTCTCATCAAACATAAAGGGGATATATGCTCCGATAGCACGGTCAAGCATTATGATGATTACATTATTACCCTCTTTACTTAAGGGAATCACTCTTTCCTCATCATCAAAACTGTCTGCAACCGTAACGGTTTTAAGGGCAGATGATATACCGATATAATCCTTTACCGATATGACAGACATACTTATAAGAAGAAGCGCTGTGATACCTCGTAAATACTTTTTTATCATATTCCAAAAAATAAAGATAAGTCCGGCAGGTATCATAATCAATATTAGATTGATCAGCTTCATGATTTTCGAAAATTTCGGATAATTATCGAAATAAAGTTCCGTGGACATGGCTCCCACATCAGCACAGAAAAAGAAGTTGTTTAGAACAAATATAAACAAAAGAATATAAAAGATTTTTTCACAGGTATTCCTCTCGTTTTCTCCACATACCCAGTAGATAATTCCACCCCAGAGAAGGAACAATCCAAGGTAGATGCAAAGAGTCGTTCCGATAAAATAAAGGGGCGATCTATAATGATAAATATCTACAAATTCAAGGGGAGCATCACCGACTACCGAAAGAGGAATCATAGCTCCGCAAAGCACGGAGAGAGTCAGCAATACGATAAGGATACTTTTCTTATTTCCTTTATTATCACCTGAAACAGCGGACACATTGTTTTTCTTTTTTGAATATAGTCCAATTATCGGAAGATATGATACTGCATATATCACACCGTAAATCAATAATGTCTCATAGTCTTTAACTGCAAGGAGATAACTTATCTTCCCATTTATAAATGAAAAGATTATAAAGAGATTGCCTGCGATACATGCCATAAATGCAAGAAATCTCTTAGGCTTCTTTACATACTTTATGACAAAGTTCTTTATAAGAGAAAAGATGTTATTTAATGTCCAGTAAAGAACAAGGCCTGACGGACTGCGATACAAAAGTCCCAGAAAAACAAGAGCCAGTAGGTATGGCTGAAGCTTATCTTTTAAAGGAAGTCCTTTTGTATATATGGCAGAGGATACATAATTAATCGCCGTCATGAGAATCGGCAGAACATTAATACCCACTCCGGCAATTACAATAAGCCTGTCCTCTGCTCCCAGATCAGTAAAGGGGCCAAATGAATATCCCTGAAGGAGGGAAAGGTTTGATAAATAATGATATGCCGCAATAAAGAAAGGTATCTGTAATAGAAGGGGGAAGATTCCCTGTATACTCTGGAGCTGATGATAGTTCTGCTGACGATAATATGTTTCCAGCATCATAAATTTCTCATCACCCTTAAATGTCTTCTTAATATGATCTGCCCACTTCTTTATATTTTTTTCTTTCTGCTTCTGCTTTTCCTGAACTGCATCAGCACGCATATAAAGAGGTAGGGTCAGGAAACTAACACCGATACTTACACCGAAAAGTGCCCATCCGGCATTTCCAAAGAATCTATACATCAGTGTAAAGATTATCTCGAGAATATATTCAATTGGTTGAATTACAACATTATATAACATTATTTATACTCTCATATATACTCTCAAGCCCTGATTATTGCAACAAACCACTTTCTTTCATTGCCATAAGCAATTTATCATTATCTGTTTTATTCCTGATAGCAATTCTCACACAATCTGTTCTTCCAAGTTTTTTTGAAAGATCTTTAATCAAAAGATTATGCTCAATGAGCAACTTCTTTGTCAATTCTCTTGCAGTTATATTTCCCTTTAATCTGACAAGAAAATAATTGGCCTGCGAAGGTACTACATGAATATCAGGGATTTTAATTAATTCATCATAAAATCTCTTCCTCTCATTTTTAATTTTACTTAGAGCTTTTTTATAGTCCTTCTCATACTTGGTAGCTATCTGCATATAAAATTCTGCAAATGAGTTTATGTTCCAAATTGCAATTTCTTTTTTTAGAAACCTGATTAATTCCGTATCACCTGAGGCGAGTACACCCAATCTGAGTCCCGGCACCCCATAACTCTTGGAGATGCTTTTAACTACAATTACATTCTGATTTTTTATCAGAAAATCCTGATCAAGCAGTGTACTATACTCGTCAGCAAAATCTGCAAACGATTCATCAACAACCAGTCTGATTTTATTATCAGATGTATACCTGATTATATCTTCAAGCCCTTTATTATTAATAAAGTTTCCTGTAGGATTATCCGGATTGATCAGAATAAGTGTTTTTACATCACTGGTCTTTAAGAATCCAATTACATCATTTGCATCATATGTGTAGTCATCATTATCCGGAATAAAATACTCCACTTCGTTTTTATTATAACGGTTGGGATACTCCTCAAAAGTAGGCTTGATGCAACCGACCTTGCCTTCAGTATTGTCCATAAAAGCTTTTATCAGCTCTGCTGCACCGTTTCCAACTACTATATTATCTTCCTCCACTCCCATATCTCTGGATGCAAGGAGAGAATTAACTCTCTGTCCCGAAGGGTACTGGGTCAACAATGTATCAAAGCTGTCCTTAATCTCTTCTTTCATCTTCGTAGGAGGATAATACGGATTAACCAGATAGCAGAAATCAAGGAGATTCGGGAATCTCCAGTATCCACCATATCTGCCTTCCATCATCTTCAGTTTATCTTCTCTATCCTCCATAAAGAGAACGCTTGCTATGTCAAGGTCCTGTTTGTCATCTATCTCGTACCATCTGGCATCATGAGGGATTCTCTTTGCTTTAATCTCCGGACTGTCGAGCATGGTAATAACGCGAAGCACCTGCTCATAGTACTCATTATTTCCAAGAGCTTTTGTATATGCTTCAAGGAACGGGATATAATGAGTCACAGAGAAATGTTTGCTGAATTTATATATATTTACAGTTTTGTAATAATCATCACTCTCACTAAACTGAAACTTAGAACCGGGCACAAACTCAGTAATATTATCCTCTTCATCAAGCTTAAGGCATGTACCATCCATCCAGCTCTCATATTTATCTACAAGAGCCAGTGTTTCTCTTGGGTCATGTATCAAATCATCCAGTATACTGTCCTCAAATATGAGGTCTGACTCAAAAAGCACTGTATCTTCTTCTGCAAGATAGTCTGTCGCCAGCGAGAGAGAATATATATTGTTGGTCTTGTCATAAACAGGATTATCTATAAAAACAATCGGAGTCTTAGCATTAATGCTGTTAATATGATTAACAAGTTCCTTTCCTTTATACCCTGTAACAATAACTACTCTGGAGAAATCCTGTCTGTCAATCTGACCGAGAAGCCTGTCAATAAGTGATACTCCGTTGACTTCAACCATACATTTCGTATTGTTCTTTGTAAGAGTTTTTAATCTTTTGCCCATTCCGGCAGCAAGAATTATTGCCTGCATTTTCGTATTCCCTTTCGAGTTTAATATTTAATATTCTCCAAGATAACTCCAGTTACTCGGTTCATACACATTACCTTGTACAGTATACCATTTCCCGGGCATAAATGTCGTCCTGTTTCTGCTGTTATCGGGATTTACCTCATCACAGATAAATACCTTTATCTCTTCATCATATTTATCTGTTTCATCCAAAACATTGCCAGTAAAAGGATTTACAGGGTTTTCTATTACGTCATTTATAGCAAAATATACTCCATCGGCATTTGTCATAAACTCATCTGACACGTTAAACCCTGTAGTATTAAAATCTTTCATTAGCAACAATGGGATAAATCCTTCTATATCCATGCCGTCTTCTGCCTTTAAGTCAAACTGGTTAAGACATGCACCGTGGTCTGACACAATGATAATCCTGGTGTTGTCATATACTCCATTTTCTTTCATCCAGTCAAACCACTGGGCCAGCTTAATCATTGATGCCACGTTTACGTCGTAATGCATCACCTGATTTTCCGTTTCCATCCGCATGGTTACCCCGTCCAATGTATACCTTCCAACCATATCCGTATCATATGGTGTATTATCAACGTTATTTGTCGGTACATAATCAGGCTGCTGAAGCAGGGTCTGCTCATGGGTGGCTGCATTAGTCATCATCAGGAATGTGCCTGTATTATCATCAGTCAATGTCGTAATATTACTGAGATTTTCAAGGGTGCAGTACCAGTTTAAGAAACTTTCCTTATATCCGTGAGCTTCACTTATACTATCCACTGCCTGATCGGTCACAGATGTATTGTAATATCCGTAATCATAGATACGACGCCATAAAAACAGTGGAGATACCCGCATTATGGCATTACAAAAGAAATTTCTGTTTCTCAGATAAACGGTCTGCTGGGCGCTTTCCTTTGAATTAGAGTTGTATCGTCCCTCTGTAATATACGCATTTATATTGTCATATTCATCATAAATGCTGATATCCGGTGTCCACTGATATCCAGCAAATGGCGGATCACAAACTGTGACATCAAATCCATTGTTATTAAAAAGTACAGGCAGTACACTTAACGCCTCATTCTGCTTGTCTTCAAGATATTCAGAATCCCTCTCATTCATCTTAGTAGGTGTATATTCATATCCTCCGAAAAGGGCCGGGGTACCATACAGAGTACTTCCACCAAACGAAACTGTATTGGGATAATATGTAAATCCGTCAAACGAATCAATCAATTCAGGTTTTTCATTCAGGATATATGGAAACTGGGTTCCCATTGCTCTATCCATCATCAGGATTATGACATTCTGTCCTGTTTTGCTAAGAGGAATGTTAAAGTCATCAACAGTAGCCAATTGAGAAGCCTCTTCTACCTTCTTGTATTCTGTATTGATTGTATATGAGTCTATCCCAATAAATACGAGAGAAGTAATAATACCTGCTGAAATTAATCCGGGAACAAATGATTTGATTTTTCTGAATAATAAGTGAATAAGTGCAATAATCAGAATAATGAACAACAAATTAATGATCTTTACTTTTGTATCAAAGAATATGGCCATATCATCATACATCAGATTAGC
Organism: Lachnospiraceae bacterium UBA3643; assembly: GCA_002373855.1. GTDB lineage: Bacteria > Bacillota > Clostridia > Lachnospirales > Lachnospiraceae > NK4A136. The sequence continues at coordinate 8,008 of DFKO01000052.1, read as the reverse complement.
GTTAAGTCTGCCAAGCCCTGTTCCAAGCGATGTATAGTTAAATACAGCCACTATAGAAATGATAAATGAAATTTCTCTAAAAATCTTTCTTATTTTATCATCTGATAATACGTAATATATTCCAAACCAGACTAAAAATGTCCCTGCGGCCAGTAACCCAGAATTAATAATATACCTAAGCGGATTACTGACGTCCCATATATTTACAAACTCTGCCGGTGATGACCTCATGATACTCATGGGTATAAAGCATCCCGTAAATAAAGTCATAAAGATTGCTCCCAGCCAGAATAATGTATCCTTCTCATTGTTATCTTTATTATCTGTAGCTGTCTCTTTATTTTTCTTCGGGAATCTCTTGGCTATAATCTTGTCGAAAACGTTTTTGAGTAAAGAGAAAATATTGTTGAATGTCCAGTATAAAACCAGACCGGACGGAGATGTATAGAGCAGAATCAAAAATACAAAAGCAACTCCGTAAAGCTGAATCTTGGTTTTTACGGGCTGACCTTTTGTATAAATAGTACCTGAAACAATATTAATTAATGTCATTAAACCAGGCAGTACATTAATTGCTATACCACCTATAACAAGCAGTGAATCGGGCTGTGCCAGATTCTTAATAGGACCTAAAGCAGTCCCATTTAAAAGCTGCAATCCTGACAAAAATCTGTATGCTGAAATAAAGAACGGAATCTGTAGAAAAAGAGATAAAGATCCCCTGAGCGCATGAATCGGCTTATAATCATTCTGCCTGTAATAAGCCTGAAGCATCATGAACCGCTCATCACTCTTAAAGGTTTTTTTAATATGGACAATCATGGGCTCCATTGCAGACTGCTTGTTCTTGTTATCCTCCTGGAGCTTATCAGCCTTGCGATAAAGAGGCAGAGTTAATACACCTACAGTAATACTTAAAGACAATATTGATAATACAATATTACCCTTCACTATTACCTGTGCCACTGAAAAAATAAATTCAAACATTATCTCAAGCGGTCTGATTGTCAAAGTATATATTATCCCTGCCATTAGTTAATTTATCTTTCTAGTATTCTCCGATATATTCCCAGTTGTCCGGGTTATGAATATCTCCGTGGACCTTGTACCATTTTCCGGGATTATATTTATATAAATCTCCTGTATAGTCCGGGTTGAAAACCTCATTTTCTCCCATAACTATAGTCTCATCAGGATTTTTCTCATGTCCGTCGAGCAGATTTCCCGTAAATGGATTTACAGGATTATCTATCATATCATCTACAGCAAACGATACACCGTCTGCATTTGTCATAAATTCTTCTGACACATTAAATCCCTTTGCATTAAAATCTTTCATAAGTAAAAGTGGCATGGATGATTCGATGTCATATCCATTATCCATGAGCAAATCAAACTGATTTAAGTCAGCCCCATGGTCGGCAACAATGATTATCCTGGTATTATCATATACTCCATTCTCTCTCATCCAATCAAACCATTCACCAAGTTTAATCATGGATGCGATGTTAATATGATAACTCATGACCTGATATTCTGTACTCATGTCCATGGTTACACTGTCGATAGTATATCTGCCAATCATGTCCGAATCGTATTCAGTATTATCAATTTCAAAAGCAATAGTATAATCCGGTTCCTGCAATAATGTAGGATCATGTGTGGCACAATTTGCCATCATTAAAAATGTATCTGTATCATCTGAAGTAACACTGCATATTTCATTCAGATTCTCCAATGTACAGTATGAATCGGCAAATACTTCACTGTATCCCTTTGCAATACTGATTCCGTCAAGGATCTGGTTATACATGGTATCTGATGTATTATAATTACCATGATCATAAATCTTTCCCCATACAATCAATGGACAGACTCTCATAACTGCATTGCAGAAGAAGTTTCTCTTTCTTAAATAATCTGTCTGTTCATCATTTCCGGATGAAAACGTATTGAACCTACCCTCTGTGATATAGGCACTGATATTGTCGTACCCATCATATATACTTAAATCCGATGTCCAGTGGAATCCTGCAAAAGGCGGGTCGCATACAGTGACATTAAATCCGTTCTCTTCAAATAATACAGGAAGTACTTTTAATGCTTCATTATGCTTATCAGACAGTAATTCTGTATCCCTGGCATTTATTCTGTCAGGTGTGTATTCATATCCTCCAAAAAGCGCTGGAGTACCATACAATGTATGAGTTCCAAAGGAAACAGTATTGGGATAATACGTGAAACCATCAAAAGCTTCTATCAGTTCTGGCTTCTCGTTTAAAATATATGGAAACTCTGTTCCCATAGCCCTGTCCATCATCAGCAATATGACATTCTGCCCTGTTTTACTAAGTGGAATATTAATATCATCCGAAAGAGAATAATCATTAATATTAAGCATAGCTTTATATTCTCTGTTTATGGAATATGTATTTACCGATACAAGAATAACTGTTGTAAAAACACCAATCAGAATTACGCTTTTTACATGCTTTTTTATAACCTTTGATGTAAGTAAATATATTATGATTAATAAAAGAATATTTATTCCCAGATTGATTAACTTAAGTCTCGAATCTGAAAACACACTGTCTTTATCATATTTCAGATTTGTATTTATCAGTCCAAGCCTGCTACCTAAAACAGTGTAATTAAATACTGAGATAATACTTATTGCAAAAATAAGTTTCTGTATAATAACTCTGTGCTTATTTTCAGATAACAGATAATAAATACCAAACCAGATAACAAATGTTCCTGTTGCAAGGAGACCGGAATAAAGCATATACCTGACAGGATTACTCATATTCCAAATATTTACGAATTCAGCCGGTGAAGATTTAATAATACTTGAAGGTATATAGAGACCTGTAAATAACGCGAGAAAAATAGCTCCTGACCAGAACGCAAGATTATTTACATTTTCGACTGCTACAGATTTCTTACTTACTTTCTTTATTGCATTTCCAAACTTTTTTGAAATAATCTTATCAAAAATATTTTTTAATAAAGAAAATGTATTATTAAATGTCCAATATAAAACCAGGCCGGAAGGAGAATTGTAGAGCAAAATCAAAAATACTGCAGCTATACCATATAACTGCACCTTTGTCTTAACAGGCTGACCTTTTGTATAAATAGTACCGGAAACGATATTAATTAACGTCATTAATACAGGAAGAACATTTACAGATATGGTTCCTATTGAAATCAGGCCATCCGGTCTGGCCAGATTTATAATAGGACCCAAAGCCCTTCCATTAAAAGCTGGCATTGCAGACAGGAATCTGTATGCTGCAATAAAAAACGGGATTTGCAGAAAAAGAGAGACAGAGCCTCTTAATGCATGAACAGGCTTATGATTGTTCTGCCTGTAATATGTCTGAAGCATCATAAAACGTTCATCGCCTTTGAAAGTCTTTTTTATATGAGATATCATAGGCTCCATTTTAATCTGCTTTTCTTTATTATCTTCCTGGAGCTTGTCTGCCCTTCTGTAAAGGGGCAAAGTCAAGACATTCACCGCAATGCTAAGTGAAAGTACAGACAATACCATATTATCTTTTAATACAAATCTTGCCACTGCAAATATAAACTCAAACAATATTTCCAATGGCCAGATTGTTAATGAATATAATATCTCAAGCATTATCTGCTAAACCGCCTTGTCCTTATCAAGCTCTTCCAGTTTCTTAATAATAAAGTCTGCTGTATTCTCAGCCCCTTTACCAATCTGCTCCCATGACTCTTCTCTGGCTCTCTGTCTGCCTTCGCTGTATAAGGGATTATCCACACATTCCTTAATGATGTCGCCTATATTATCGATATCATCCTGCTTAAGCTGTATACCCATCTGAGGCAGTATCCTGAATGTCCAAGGCTCCTCATCGATCCAGTATGCGTCATACGGTGACTTGTCAAAAGATGTATCTGCATAAATCACGGGCTTGTCAAATACAAGGGTGTAATCAAAGAGCACACCTGAGAAATCTGAAATCATAACATCGGATTTTGAAAGTATGTCAAAGTTATCATTATCCCTGTTCCATTCTACACGGGGATTATCCTGATACTTATTCTTTAATGATTCTATCAGCTCTTTCTCAGCAGTGTATGACTGGGGATGAGGACGGACTACCACTTTGTATCCGGCGTCAACTACTGCATCTATAAGCCTGTCTCCATACATGTTAAGGAGACTGCTCTTGCCCCATGAAGGTGCAATCAGGACAATCTTCTCTTCATTCTTCTCGATATTTGTATTATCAAGTCTCTTTTTCATGGCATCCATGTAAGGTATGCCGACTATCTCGATATCCTTGGCCTTCAGATGCCTCTTCTCTTCAAGCTCTCTGACCTGGTCCACTTGGTACTCTCCGGATAAGAGGATTGCATCATAATAGTCAATTCCAAACATTCGATACAAAGTGATATCACTGGCTGCATGGGGGATATGGATGTAGTAATCTACATCTCTCGAACGCTTCCACTGGAATACATCAAGACTAGGAGTAGTTGAGAGAACTATTTTGGCATTAAGCATATTAAGCTTTGAAAAAGCCTTGTTTCCCTCTCCTATAAACTCTCCCGTCATATACTTAAAATCTGAATTAAATACAGGATCGTCTTCTGACATAGTGAGATACTTTACTCTTTTCTCTCTTTTTTCAAGTTCAGCAATAATCGGCTCAAATATGTTCCAATATCTCTTATGGTCGGTAAAAATGACTATCTCGTCTTTTTCTCCCGAGATAGTGTCACCTTTCTTTCCAAATCCATATTTAAGTTTTATGATCAGAGTTCTGAAGAAATAATAGACAATACCTATCAGACTGAAAATGATTGAGAACAGCATTCCGCCTGTTCCGGGATCGATGTAAAGTAACATATCAAATTCCTTTATTCTTCATTCAAAGACCAGAGAAGAAACTCCTCTGGTCTTTAAATGCATATTTTTTAATAATCTTGTTTATATTTCTTTAACCCAAAGTCCGTGGAGGTTGCAATACTCATATACAGCAACAGCTTCCTCTCCAGCAGCAAGGACGAATTCTGCAACGGGCTTGTCTGAAGGAGTCAGCTTCTTAATCTGGCATCCTGACTTTGTCTCAAGGGCGATGAACTGGATGTAGTGAGCGTCTGTCATAGGATGCTCCACCTCGCCTACCTGAACCTTGATCACATTCCCCTCTACAGTAACTGCAGGTACATGCTTTTCAAGTGCTCCGTCTACTGCTCCGGGTACGAGTTCCTTCATAGGCTCGCCGCAGCATACAACAGGCACGCCTGAATCTACCATCTTTGTAATTATATTTCCGCATCTCTCACATTTGTAAAATTTCATATCCTGATCCTCCTGTGTTAACCAGTCAATAAATTAATAGTTTTCTGCCTTAATCTCAAAATAAGCCTGGGGATGGTTGCATACAGGACATACCTCCGGAGCTTCCTTGCCTACTACGATGTGGCCACAGTTTCTGCACTGCCAGATGCACTCGCCGTCCCTTGAGAACACTATCTTGTCCTCAATATTCTTAAGGAGCTTGCGATATCTCTCCTCGTGCTCTTTCTCGATGGCTGCCACGCCTTCAAAGAGCTCTGCTATATCTTCAAAACCTTCTTCTCTTGCTGTCTTTGCAAATGAGGGGTACATCTCCTTCCACTCATGGGACTCACCCTCTGCTGCCTCCTTAAGATTTTCTACGGTTGAACCGATACCTGTGAGGATCTTGTACCAGATCTTTGCATGCTCTTTCTCATTCTCTGCTGTCTCAAGGAATATCTTTGATATCTGCTCAAAACCGTCCTTTTTAGCTTTTGAAGCAAAATATGTATATTTGTTTCTTGCCTGAGATTCTCCTGCAAAAGCTTCCTGAAGATTCTTCTCTGTCTGTGTCCCCTTTAATTTGTCTGCTTTACAGCTCCACTTGTCATCTGCCATGATAAAACCTCCTAAATATTGTATATTAAATTTAAATTGCTCTTAATGTTCATCCAAATCAGTTTTCATCCTCTCACGGAGCTGCTCTACAGAGAGCCACTCTGTGTTTGTACCTGAACTATACTCGAATTCCGGTGTCACAAGCTTGCCACCGGGTATCATATCTCTGTCTCTCCACCAGTTATAGTGAGGATATACGATGTAATGCTTCTCATACTCGTATGTATGGAGCGAATCCTCTCTGGTAACCATTATCTCATGGAGCTTCTCACCTTCCCTGATACCTACTTCCTTTTTCTCACAGCCGGGAAGCATAGCCTCTGCTAGGTCTGTGATCTTAAAACTGGGTATCTTGCTGATAAACGTCTCGCCGCCCTTTGACTCCTCTAAGGCCTTTATGACAAGCTCAACTCCCTGCTCCAGGCTGATCCAGAAACGGGTCATCCTGAAATCAGTAATAGGGAGAACCTTCTCTCCTTTATCTATAAGATTCTGGAAGAATGGTATTACGCTTCCTCGGCTGCCTGCAACATTACCGTATCTGACTACAGAGAATCTTGTTCCATCCTCACCACCGTATGCATTGGCAGCGCAGAAAAGTTTGTCCGAAACAAGCTTTGTACCACCGTATAGGTTGATAGGATTAACAGCCTTGTCTGTACTGAGGGCCACAACCTTCTTTACTCCTGCTTCAAGAGAAGCATTTATAACATTAGTCGCACCGTTTACATTGGTTTTAATTGCCTCAATAGGGTTGTACTCACATGCCGGAACCTGCTTAAGAGCAGCTGCATGAATTACGTAATCACAACCTTTCATCGCCATCTTAAGACGGCCTTCATCCCTGACATCTCCTATGAAAAAACGGAGAACATCCATATGCTCCCTGTATCTTGTCTGCATGACGAACTGCTTGTACTCATCACGGGAATATATGATTATTTTCTTTGGTTTATAATTTCTTAATACATAATCAACAAAATGATGACCAAATGAACCGGTACCTCCGGTCACAAGTATTGTTTTATTGTTTAACATATAAGGTCTGCTCCTCTCAAAATCCGAGTATTATTATACCAAATGCAGCCTCTTTCGTAAATCTGAGCGTAAAGAATTATTTATTCACATTAATCCAATTTACATCCTTAAGTCTGATTTACTACTTCACAACCTTCTCAAAATCAGCCTTGGGATGCTTGCATATCGGACAGATAAAATCATCCGGAAGATCTTCTCCTACATATTCATATCCGCATATAGTGCATCTCCATATCACCTGACCGTCCCCAGTCTCTCCAACCTTCTCCGGCTTCGGTTTAATATTGCTCTGATAATAGCTGTATGTAGCGGATTCTGTATTAGATAATACCTCCATCGCGGCAGGTTCACCGATAAACAGGGTATGTGATCCGAGATCTACCGTCTGCCTGATCTCTATTGAAAAATATGCGTTTGTTCCCTTTGTGATATAGGGTATACCATTGTCCGCATGCTTGCAGTCCTTAAAATCCGCAAATTTATCCACATCCCGTCCTGACTGGAATCCGAAATGTTTAAAGAGCCCGAACTCTGCATCCTCACTTATCACTGATATGTTGCATTTCTTTGTTTTCATTACCATGTCATGGGTAAAATTAGCTTTATTAACCGCAAAGGAAATTGTATTGGGTTCTGATGCTACCTGAACCGCGGTATTGGTTATACATCCGTTTTCCTTGTCTCCATCCTTTGCTGTCAATACAAACAGTCCGTATGATAATTTGTACATTGCCTTGTTGTCCATGCTGTTACCTCCGTTTTGCAGTTCGTGTCTTTTTCTTCTATACTCCAGTATCGGCAGATCTGCTGCCACGAGATTTTCCTTCATATACAGCTCTGATGCTTTTGGCAGCTGAGTCTCAACTATCCTCTTGTCCTGCCGCTCCACAACCTTGTTGGCTATGCTTCCGAGCCTTGCTATCAGCTTATCTACGGGCTTCATGCCTGTGATCTTATTATAAAATCTTAGCGATATTATCGAGTGCTCCTCATCCACCGGTACAAAATATGCAAGGATCATTATTTTAT
>DFKO01000018.1 GCA_002373855.1 Lachnospiraceae bacterium UBA3643 | reverse complement strand
TTTAATTTACTCTTTTTAATTTACTTTTTTAGCTTAACTCTTTTTAGTTTAACTCAGCTTATATTCAAGCGCCATCTTCTTCTGATTGCTCTTAATGCAGGCAAAGATGATAGCGGCGAAGCAAAGAACTGCGATCAGGCCGCCTGCAAACCCGGTTCCGAACGACCCGGTCGTTATAAGGGTGCCGATCTGGTATACAAGGAATCCTACCGTAAAGCCTGTTGCCAGCTGTAATCCGATTGCTCCCCAAAGCCACTTGGCTGACTTCATCTCGGAATTCATTGCTCCCAGTGCCGCGAAACAGGGGGGTGTATATAAGTTAAACATAAGATAAGCCAGCGCGGCAACCTTGGTTATTCCCATAGCGGCCGCAACCGCATTACCTTCACCTATAAGCTCAAGCTCTTCGGTATCGATAAAGTTCGTTATCGCATAAACCGTAGCGATCGTGCCCACAACATTCTCCTTGGCAATGAATCCGGTAATGGCTGCTGCCGCAAGCTGCCATGAGGCAATGCCTACTACGGGCACAAGCAGGTAGGAGAAAGGACCTGCTATTCCGGCAAGTATCGATGTGTGCTCCGCTCCTTCTTCGACTGCCTGGAAGTGCCAGTTGAAGGACTGCATTATCTGAACCACGGTATTACATACGAGAATGATCGTTCCCGCCTTAACAATATAAGCCTTACCTCTCTCAAGCATGCTCTTAAAAGCAAAGCCGAGACTGGGTACCTTGTATTCCGGCATTTCTATGATAAAGAAGCTCTTCCTGTACTTCATCCCCGTTATCGCCTTAATGAGCAGGGCTCCCAGAAGAACAAGCACGATCCCCAGCATGTAGCACACGAAGCTTATCCATTTGGATTCGGGGAAGAAGGCACCTGCAAAAAGCGCGATTACCGGAAGCTTGGCACCGCAGGGCATGAAGGTCGCCAGCATCGCGGTGGATCTTCTCTCTCTCTCGTTCCTTATGGTCCTGCAGGCCATTATAGCGGGAATACCGCAGCCTGTACCTATGATCATGGGGATCACCGACTTACCGGAAAGCCCCACCTTCTTGAATATAGGATCGAGAACAACCGTTGCCCTTGACATATATCCGCAGTCTTCAAGAAGAGCGATCAGGAAATACATTACCATAACAAGCGGCAGGAAACCTACAACGGCACCCACACCGCCTATTATACCATCAATAAGAAGAGCGTAAAGAAGCGGATTGGCATCACCCAGCTGCTCTCCTGCCCACTTCTGGAAGCTCTCGATCCATCCGACCAGTATATCTGCAAGCCAGGTTCCCACTGTTGTCTGGCTGATATAGAATACAAGGAACATTATTGCTGCGAAAATGATGAGTCCCGCTACGGGATTGGTAACTACCTTATCAATGGCATCACCTTTGGTCTTTTCCCTGGTCAGCACCTTCCTGTTCTCGGTTTCCTTCACGATCCCGTTTACAAAATCAAACCTCTTACGGTCGGCAGCTTCAACAGCCTCCTTACTCGTAACATCCACATCCCCCTGATGATAGGGGGCCTTCTGTCCCTTGCCCTCAAGGGCAGTCGCTGCCCCGACAGCCTCCTTTATTCCTTTATCGGTGGTGGATACCGTGTTTATCACGGGACATCCCAGCATCGCGGACAGCTTCTGCGTATCTATCTTATTACCCTTTCTGTCGTTTACATCACTCTTATTCAGCGCAACCACAACGGGTATACCCAGCTCAAGAAGCTGTGTCGTGAAGAAAAGGCTCCGGCTTAAGTTTGTTGCATCAACGATATTTATGATAGCGTCGGGATGCTCATTTTTAACATAACCGCTGGTTATGCTCTCCTCCGAAGTAAAAGGCGACATGGAATAAGCTCCGGGAAGATCGACCGCTATGATCTCTTTACCGCTGTCATTGTATTTTGCCTTTACCGGACTCTCCTTTCTGTCAACCGTAACTCCTGCCCAGTTACCGATCTTCTCATTCCTTCCCGTCAGCGCATTGTACATGGTGGTTTTACCGCTGTTGGGATTTCCAGTCAGTGCGATTCTCATTTTTGACCTCCTGTAAAAAAAAAATTAAATATATAATTATATTTATATTTTACACATTTATAGCCATTGCTAACTCAGGATCAATGTTATATCTTGCATCCTTTATCGATACAACGAGATTCTTTTTTCTGTCCACTACAGTTATGGCCTCGCCGCTGTAGCAGCCCAGAGAAAAAAGAAAGCTCTCCATTTCAACGTCTCCTCCGGTATCCACGTTCGTAATAATGTACTCTTTTCCTATTTCTGCTTCATTAAGGTTCATTATTATCTTCCTCTCACTTTTTATTTCTCATTCTTTATATCGGGTAATTCGGTTAGGTTTAGCTAACCTCAATATATTATAGTTAGTTTGTGCTAACGCGTCAAGGATGTTTTATTTGAATTGAATGAAATTTCTTTTCATGGTAAACTAATGCTTAAGAAAAACACAGGGAGATGATTGTCATGGCACTGCAGGAATCAGGAGAAATGTATCTCGAAACGATATATGTACTCTCACAGGAGTCATCGGAGGTCCGCGCCGTAGATGTGGGGGAATATATGGGCTTTTCCAAGCCCTCCGTAAGCCGTGCCCTGGGACTTCTTCGGGATGAGGGTCTTGTCCGTAAGGATGATAACGGTTTTATAAAATTAACAGAAGCCGGGAATATACTGGCGAAACGTATTTATGAACGTCACACAGTACTTACCCGGCTCTTTATAGGTCTCGGTGTCGATAAGAAGATCGCAACCGATGATGCCTGCCGTGTCGAGCACTATATTTCAGACGAGACCTTCGATGCAATCAAGGCTCACATGCTCAAATACGACTCCGGCCACCGGCCCGGGCTTCAGTAATTCTCCTTCCTGACTTCGAAATACGCCTGCGGATGATTGCACACAGGGCACACTTCCGGTGCTTCAAGACCCACTACCACATGTCCGCAGTTACGGCATTCCCACATAACCACTCCGCTCTTCTTAAATACCTCCATGGCCTCAATGTTTTTAAGAAGGGCGCGGTATCTTTCTTCATGAACCTTTTCTATCGCTCCCACACCCCTGAACTGAGCAGCAAGCTCCGTAAAGCCTTCTTCCTCGGCTTCCCTGGCCATCCTCTCATACATGTCCGTCCACTCTGCGTTTTCTCCCTCCGCAGCGTGAAGAAGGTTCGCGGGCGTATCACCCAATTCTCCAAGGGCCTTGAACCACAGCTTGGCATGTTCCTTCTCATTCTCCGCTGTTTGCAGGAACAATGCTGCGATCTGTTCATACCCTGCCTTCTTGGCTACAGAAGCAAAATATGTGTATTTGTTTCTTGCCTGGGATTCGCCGGCAAATGCCTCCCATAGGTTTTTCTCGGTCTTGGTTCCGGAATACGGATTATCAGCCATAATTTTCTCCTTTCAGATATAGTCTGGATCAACAGTCAGTTTTCTGTATAATTGTAACACATATCCGTGGGATAATCTCCTGTATTTTCATTCTTTTTATTCAATTTGTGATTTTTCGCACAAATAAGGAGCTTTTTGCCAAAAAATCTGTTATTATATTAATATATATGTTGTATGTTTAAGCATTTACGAGGAGGTGTCCTGTATGTTAAAAGACTGGTCAAAAGCCGAAAAACCCGAAGATGCCGAAATAGATTCAAGACTTGAAAAAGCCAGAGCCGAACTGAATGCAAGACAGATGGCGATAAAAGAGAATAAGCTTCCCGTGCTCGTTATTTTTGACGGATGGGGAGGCGCAGGCAAGGGTGGTATACTGGGTAAGGTGATCAAGAACCTCGATCCCAGGTTTTATAAAACGGAAACCCTGTCGAAGCCTTCGGAAGATGAGTTAAGAAGGCCCTTCCTTTACAGGTATTTTGTACGCATTCCCGAAGCAGGACGCTTCTCCTTCTTTGACGGAAGCTGGATGGATGAGATCACCAGAGAAAGGCTTCACGGTAAAACCGATGACGATGAATACAGGCGTCGTCTTACATCAATAAAACGCTTTGAGAGGCAGCTGTCCGATAACGGATATCTGGTAGTCAAGTTCTTTTTCAATATTTCAAAGAAGGAACAGAAAAAGAGGCTCGATGCCCTTACCGGTGACAGGAATACCGCATGGCGTGTAAGCAAGTGGGATGAATGGCAGAACAAGCATTACGATAAATGTGTTGATGTGTATGATGAATACCTCGAACTCACCAACCAGTTTATAGCCCCATGGTATTTTATCGATTCGAAAAACCGCAGATGGGCTGAACTTCAGGTTACGGAAATACTTGTAAAGAGCATCGATATAGCCCTTAAGAATACCGGAAGGGCGGCTGCGATACTGCAGAACACCTTTCCGCTCGTACAGATGCCGCGCTTAAACGAAATAGACCTCGGTAAGTCGGTAAACGATGAACAATACAGGCTGGAGCTTAAGGAGCTGCAATCAACACTTGCAGACCTCCATAACCTTATCTACCGCAAGAAGATACCGGTAGTCATCGCCTATGAAGGCTGGGATGCCGCAGGGAAGGGCGGAAATATCAAAAGACTTACCTCGGCTCTTGACCCAAGGGGATTTGAAGTGCATCCGATAGCTTCCCCGGAACCTGCCGAAAAGAACAGACACTATCTGTGGCGTTTCTGGAAGAGGCTTCCAAAGGATGGGCATATAGCCATTTTTGACCGCACATGGTATGGCCGGGTAATGGTAGAAAGACTTGAGGGATTCTGCTCCGAGAATGACTGGCAGAGAGCTTATAACGAGATCAATGAATTCGAAAAAGAACTGTATGACTGGGGTGCGGTCATAATAAAGTTCTGGGTTCAGATAGACAAGGACACCCAGCTTGAACGCTTTACCGACAGACAAAATACACCCGAAAAGCAGTGGAAGATCACCGATGAGGATTGGCGGAACCGCGAAAAATGGGATCTTTACGAAGATGCCGTTAACGAGATGATCCAGAAGACAAGTACGGAGTTCGCCCCCTGGCATATACTTGAGTCAAACGATAAGCGCTATGCCCGCATCAAGGCTCTTAAAACAGTCATAGAAGCAATACGGCCGGTATCGGATTGATACCGGCCGTATATACAATATCAACTGTCGATCTGTTGATCACATGCAGGTGTATCCGCCATCAACCGGAAGGGCTATCCCGGTAACATAAGACGAATTCGGAGAGGCCAGGAATACCACAGCCGTATCAAGTTCTCCCTCATTACCATAGCGCTCCAGAGGGATCATAGTCCTTGCATTCTGCTGGAAGAAATCACTGTTAAGCGTCTCAGTGGTAAGGGGTGTATAGAAATACCCCGGGCAGATAGAGTTGACGGTGATCTTGTATTTACCCCACTCCGCCGCCAGCGCTCTTGTAAGGTTTACGACACCACCCTTGGCTGCATGATACGGTGCGGAGCCTGCCACCTTATTCCCCACGAGGCCATACATGGATGCGATATTGATTATCCTTCCGTAGTTTGCGGGGATCATCGCCTGATTGGCAACAGCACGGGCGAACTTAAAGGTGCCGAACAGATCCACATCGAATTCCTTCTGGAACTGTTCATCGGTTATGTTCTCGGCATGATCAACAGCGCCTGTTCCGGCATTGTTAACGAGTATATCCACACGTCCGAAACGCTCCATAACCTTCTTCACGGTTTCTTCTATCTCGTCTGTTTTGGTTATATCACAGCGTATGGGCATAGTCTCAACGCCGTGTTCTTCGGATATGGTCTTACATACCTCTTCAAGCATATCCATCCTGCGGGCAATGGCTACGATCTTGCAGCCCTGATTGGCAAGTGCATTGGCCATCTGAACTCCAAGTCCCGATGAGCACCCTGTGACTATCGCAACATTACCCGTAATCTCAAATATTCTCTTAAACATATCAATACCTCCTTAGCTTATTACATCTGAAAATCAAGCGGTACAAGTATATAAAACAACGATTGATAAAACTTGTCAAGAATTCTCCGGGATATCGCTATGGAACTGCCAAAGAATTACCGAATCAGTATCTGTATTCATTATTCGCATTCCTTTGCTTGTCTATGTAGAGCTTCTCATCTGCACGGTTCATACACTCATATACTGTATCGTTACCGTCTGTCATTTCATCATAACCGATGCTAACATCAAGATCATAGGGAAGACTATTCTCCTGTTGCTTCTCAGCCAGGTTATTTCTCAACAGTGTGATCAAACGTTCAGTGTGGTCCTCATCTTTGGGATTCTGTATAATGATCGTAAACTCGTCTCCCCCATATCTGCCCAGAAATACGGAAGCATTTATCTGGTCGCAAGTCTGCCTGAGGGCGTCTGAAACGATTATCAGGGCTCGATCACCCTCTGCGTGTCCATAACGGTCATTAATCCCCTTAAATCTATTGATATCAATCATCAGGATAGTAACTCTTGAATCTGAGCTGTAACGTATCTGCTCAAGGTGACGGTTTATCTGCCCTCTGTTATTCAAATGAGTCAGATCATCCACCGATATCAGTGCTTTAGTGTTCTGTATATAAAACCACAGCCACATGATAGTACATCCAAAGCAGAAAGTCGGAGCATTAAGGGCAACAACCTGGATCATGCCGAATGCCATAACGCCAAAAGGGACACTCCCAATAATCAGATATCGCCTCTTCTCTTCCCTTAGCTCAGATCTCATGGCATATGTCACAGAAAAAATGAATCCGGCAATAAGGTATAATGACGGAGCCGCAAACATCAGTGGAAAATACAGAGCATTCAACTCATTGTTCTCGTTTAACCAATACAAAGGGTTTGCTATATACGCGATCGAAATAAACAGTACGGAAACAACCACCGGTATAAAACTCAACTGCCTATTCCTGATGTTGTTAAGGAAAGACATTTTCCCCGAAACGGCTATAAACATAAACAATCCATATCCCATAAGACTTATCAGGATGTAGTTTGTATAGTTAAACAGCACAGCAAAAAAACGTATTCGCGGGAACATCCCACTAAGCATCGCGGCCCAGCAGGCATCGGAAATAAAATACAATATAAATGCGGATATCGCCCGGCTGAACCATATCTGCTTCTCCTGCTTTGTGTGAAACATCCTGTCTGTTATAAGGATCATAGCCAAAATGATCACACAAACCAGACTCGCCTCAGTATAGAACACAAAATAATCAAATCCCATTGCTTCTTTTTTAATTCACTCATGAGCACTAAACGCCACTTAATACTATGATAATGATTATTATGTCCAAAATCAGGATTTAATATACCTTCCTGATTTTATTCTCCTATCTACCGGTTTTTTCGCATCCTTAGGTATGGCCCATTCTCGCCCAAACTTAATGACCCCCGGCACCTTATTCAACACACATATTTCCTGTATTCGCCGCTCAGACAGTCCCCATTTTTCCGATGTTTCCTTAATTGTCATATATTCCATGGTTGGACACCTCTAAGTCTTGATACTACACTACTTATATTATACGCGTTCAACCGCGGTCTCTCAATCAGAACATACTTTCAGATACAACAGGCAGGATTATATTTAAGAAGCGCAGCCGACCCGAAATTAACGATCTTCCCTATCTTGTTCTTATCAAGCGACTCTATAAAAGACTTAACTTCAGGGTCAATGTTAAATGCATAATACGAATTACCTAAAAACAGATAATCCACAGCCTCATTTACAGGCTCGCTTATCGGCAGTGCCTCCACGCCAAGCTCTTTTGCCATGGCTTCAGCCAGCCTCTTCGTATTTCCGGTCTTTGTATAATATCTTACAGCATAAGTCATAACATTCCTCCTTGTTTCACTATTTGCCTTTTACACTATTAAGGTTTCAGACGAAAAAAGACGCTCTCTCCGGAATTCTCTGTTTTCCGAAAAAAGCGTCTTTCTATACTCTCTTTATTCAATTCATAGCTTTTGACATCAAAAATCTGTAAAAATTGATGTCAAATTGATGTCAAATCAACTTCTCAGATGCCGTAAACCCAGTGTCTATGCGGCTCACAGCCTACCCTATCAACCAGTCGTACAAGCGGAATTTGCGTATTTAAGCCGTTTCCAAGTACTTAAAACTATGTAAAAGTACTGTAAAGTACAACATATTCCTTATCTGCAATTATTTAAAGATATGAAAGTTATTGCAGGCTAAGTTGGTGTCAGTTTGATGTAAAAAGTACAAATAGCGGAATGTTTCCAATGATTTCTTAGAAAACATCCAACTCATCTGCCAGCTTATCGATCTCCTCGTACTGTTTCTCTTTAGATACCTCAGCATATATATCCAAGGTGATTTTAATGCTGGCATGACCCATTAAGGTCTGAATCACTTTTATGTTGACATCCCTCTCACATAATCTTGTGCAGAAGGTGTGTCTCAACATGTGATTAGAAATATGAGGCAAATAAAACGGTTCTCTTTCTTCATTCTCTGCAATTACCTCTTCCTGCCTGTTGTAGGCTTTGACTATATCTTTCAAAACCGTATCAAGCCTTGTCGAAGTGTAAACACTTCCATTCATCTTCGTAAAAATAAAATCTGTGTAGCCATCAATGGTATCGCTTACAAAGTGCTTTGCCTGAGCCCATTTGTACTCGTCCATCAAGGCTTCGATCACCGGCCTCATTAGTGGAACCTGCCTAATGCCGGCTTTGGTTTTCGGTAAAGTAACTTCGAGATGATCCTTCGACTCGCCCTTAACACCCCTAACGTAGACAATACCATGATTCACGTCAACATATCTCTTTTCTACGTCTACATCCTGCCATCTGAGTCCACACAACTCTCCCACGCGGAGTCCTGTACCAAGCATGAACTGAAATATACTGTGATACCTCCCCCATGTGGGATGCCCATCTATGAATTCCAGAAATACTTTCTGTTCTTCCAGTGTCAGGGCACGCATTTTTCTCTCGTCATCGCCGATCGCAAGTTTGAGTGCTCCATATGCTCCGTCGGCTGGATTCCTTAATATCATCCCGTCCTGAAGTGCAAGCTTTAATGCAGAAGATATCTGCAGATGTACATGCTGCACCGTCTTCACGGATAAGCCCTTGCTTCTTACAAGATAGCTGTAGAATGCCAGGATATCCGAATGCGAGATGTTCTTTACCGGTTTCCTTCCAAGCTCGTCTCTTACATAATTGTTGTATGACTGCAGATAGCTTACATAGGTCGTGGATTTGAGCCCTATCTTTAAACTCAAGGCCCTGTCATACATATAATTCAATGACACCATCGAACCATATTGCGTAGCACCCTGCCATGTCGCAATATACAAGTCACGTTCTTTCCTGCGTAGATCCGCAAGATTTGGAGCATAAATATAGCATCTCTTTCCTGCTATGTTGGTGTAAGAAAAATGGTATCGCCCATCTTTCCGCTGAGCTTCACCTTTTTGCAGTACTCTACCTTTATTATCTTTTCTTGATGCCATCTCTTCTCCTTTCATCAGATTCTGATTCCGGGAGAGAGTCCGATCATTCCTTTCGGTATGATCCATGTATCGTCCGGTCGGTTTTCCGACAGTTATATTATAGTTTATGCCGTACCGACAAACAAGTACATTTTACTTATAATGCAGTATATTGCAAGATTTTAATAGACTCCCCCGGGCATCCTGTGTGCTTCCACATACCTGTCCACATCTTCAGAATCAATAAGGATCGTTTTTCTCATCTTCGTAACTGCACCGGCCTCTTCTGCCCAATCCATAATGGTAGGTCTGCTCACACCATACTTTGCTGTTGCCTCCTTGCACCTTATCCATTTCTTGTCTGTTCTGACTGTTTTTTTCTCCGTATGTTTCTTATCCTTATTAAAGAAATCATACTCTGCTCCTAATTTGCTCATCTCGCTGTTCCTCCTCTTACATTTAAATATATCAACCGGACTATTCCGGATTGATCCGATACTTACAGGTTCTTATTATGTCTTTCAAAATCATGCTCGGTTAGTTTTACTACCTTCCTGCGTATTCTCTGCAGCTTCTTTTTTGCTGCGTTATAGGTGAGCATGCCTTCATCGGCGATATCGTAATAGCTTTTCTTCTTATTGAGAAAATCCATGATCAGTTCATTATCTTCCGGCCTTAACATCATCAGTGCCCTGTTTAAAGCCGCATAATCATCCCTGATGGTCATCCACTCCATTACTGCCAGGGTGGCCACCCGCCTCTCTTCTTTATCCTTTATAAGGGATTCTCCTATATGACCTGTTATAAATACGTTACTTATCTTTACCGCATCCTCAGCCAGCCTTGCCGTAGCATCTGAGTTGTTATCACCGGACATTATCCTTACTCCGATATCATCCTTTGGCCTGCACTCATATGCCCTGATATCCGCTATCATGCCTTCAATATATTGCCTGTAGCATTCGACATAACGGTCACGATAATGATAGTTTCTCATTAAATGATAGATTCTCTGCTTAACAGATAATCTTAGATAGGAACCAAATAACTTTTGCTCAGTATTCATCTTATCCTCCTGGAATTTGATTTTTACCAAGCAGACCGGTCGCTTGTGTTGCCTTAATCTTAGCTTCCGGCTATCAAGTTGTCGTTCCCATAGTACAGAACTTTGGTTCTACCGCATAGAACCTCCGGGTAAGAAAAGCCTCTCAGTGTTACCTACGATCCTCAGATGTTCATAAGCAGCTCTCATAAATCTCTGATCCCTGATATTCTTCAAGGTATCCCTCGCCCCTTTCTCTGCTTCGATACCGTTATCCGGCTCCCCGAAAAAATATCCGGGTCTCACATATAACACTTTTGATAGCTGTTCGATCACACTCGCTCTCATATCCACCTCGTCATTTTCATACTGACTTATAGTGTTTTTCTTCCTATATAAGAGGTACGCCAGCTCTTCCTGCGTAAGTCCACGGAGCATCCTCAGCTCCCTTATCCTTCTCCCCATTGTTTCAACCATATACCCTCCGAATATCAATTCTGTTTTCTCAACCAAAAGCATGATACCACATAATGCACCACAAAAAGTCCGAAGTTAAGTTTGATTTAAGTCTATTGAAAAGTTTGTTTTGAGTCTGATGAAAAGTTCGATTTATGTCTGATGATTTGTTTAATTATGCCTATACTCTTGATATGAAAATCAAATCTGATATAATAAACTCGCTGATTAAATAGAAAAGTAATGATTAGATATGAGCAAGATCGGAAATATTGATCTAACGCGGCTTGATTGCCCTCCGGAACAACATGAATTTGACACTGCTAAATATTTTGCCAATCTCGGGAAGGATATTATTTTCTTAAAGCCGAGCCGCATACCTAATACACATACTCCCGATATCATAATGGATTCAGTTGAATGGGAAATAAAGTGTCCCAAAGGCAACGGAAAGCATACCATAGAAACAAATTTCCGTAGTGCTATACAACAATCTCATTACCTGATATTTGACCTTAGAAGATGTAAGCTGCCCGAAAAGCAGAGCATAAACCAGCTTGAAAAGGAATTCTCATCACGCCCCTACCTTAAGAAGTTATATGTTATCAAAAAGAACGGCGACCTGCTGAAATATCCGAAATGATGATTGACATTTTGCCCAAAAATGTTATCATATAGTTAAAGATAAGGTTCGACCCACTGCTGGAATTAGCGGAGGGCCCAGAGCCTTTTTCTTTTGTCTTTTTATAAGCAACCAGACGGAGCCATTCTCCTATCGCCGAGAACCCTGCGGTCACCTTTTCTCCTGTCACGCACTCCACTCCTTCGATCCTCTTCCGATCTCCGCCTCTCTGCAAGGGATCCATCCCGACCTTCCTGGCGTTCGATCTTCTCCATCTCCACTATGGAATTATCCCAGTGATCCAGCATTCTCTTCCAAAATAACACCCCAAACAACATAACGGCGTGCCTCTTTTTATTCTGAAATGTCGAATGACAATACCCGGTATCCTCCTCAACTATTGACGCATCATAAGTCTTTTCACCAAGATATAACCCGGTCAGTATCTTATAATAGGTTTCCCCATCCAAGCTGAAACTCCTCACCTCATCTAGTGTTGCCTCAATATAATTCTCCAGCCATCCATACGACATCAGTTCCTCGACAAAATCCCCAACCCGTCCTCTGGAGATATCCTCCGCTTCGCTCATTGCCCGGAAAAGTTCAGGCGCACTTTTCCTGATTACCGCATCTCCGACTGACTTTGGAATATTCTTAAGATCCCGTCTTATTTCCCTGTACATCTCCAGGAACGTTCTTATGTTCCTATAAGTCTTTGAGGAAAAATGTACGCCGAATTTCTTAAGCAGTCTGTTGATCCTGTCCTTGTCGTTTGTTCCTTTACTCATCCGAAAACCCTCCTCTATAAAAATAATACCGGGCTACTAATGTCAGATAATGCTTCATCAGCAACCCGGTTAATATCCTATGGCTACATCCTTCTATTACAACATCAACGAGAGCATTTTGATAAGTCTACGTACCATTGCATCCCTATCAGGTGGAGCCAGAGCCTCAATATCACCCACTATAATTTACGGGGTTACGATCTTATAATCACCGACGTATTTGCTTCCCCTGAGTTCAATGACCTTCTGCCTGGCCACACTGTTATGTTCTTCACCAAGGTATATTTCATTCGGCGTTATGGCAAAATCATCAAACAGAGCATATACCTTTTCTGATGTTATACCGCGTTGACCGAGAACGATCTTATCTGCACTCTCTTTCTGTATCTGCCACGATCTGGCGTAGTCCTCTCGGCACAACCTCAACCTTTCGATAAGCCAGTCAAGATTTGTTCCAACTCTTAGATCTGCTTCTTTCTTGGTGTACATGACCTCTTTTCTCCTCTCTTATAGTTTATTCCTTCTGTTCTGAAAGTCACTACACAGACTGTTCCGAATTAATCCCTTCAGCGGACAATCTGTCCTTTCAATTAAAACAAAGCACACTAAACCATCACATATTGTTCAGATGTGGCAGAAATGCCGGACATGTCCCCCTTTTGACCTCTTCGCAACGCCGAGCCCCCGGGGTAACATAGAAGCAGATAATAGTGGAGCAAGCACAGCAAAATGGTACCATTTTGCGAATAATCACACTTGGTGGCGCTGCCCCCAAACCCCTTTTTTTACCCTGCGAGGAAATAACCGATGGCAAAACTTGACCGGGAAGTACAGGTTAAATTCCGTGTAACTGCCCATGAGAAAGAACTTATAAAGGAACGTATGAAGATGTGCGGCATCAAAAATATGGCCCGTTTCTTACGTCTGATGGCGATAAACGGGTGCATAATCAATACCGATTATTCGGAGCTCAAGGCCCGTAATTATGAACTTCATAAGATAGGCGTGAATATCAATCAGATCGCCAAGCGAGTGAATGAAACGGATCATCTTCACTCCGGGGATCTGGAACGATTACAGGAAATGATGG
Source organism: Lachnospiraceae bacterium UBA3643 (assembly GCA_002373855.1). Classification (GTDB taxonomy): domain Bacteria; phylum Bacillota; class Clostridia; order Lachnospirales; family Lachnospiraceae; genus NK4A136. The sequence goes on along the minus strand of DFKO01000018.1, from coordinate 1,765 downwards.
AGGCGATATGGCTGTCACAAAAATGCATCCTATCCGACGAACCGTAGGAAAGGCGGTCGATTATATAACCGATAAGGATAAAACAGACGGGGAGATCTATGTCTCCACATACGGCTGCACCAGAGAAACTGTCGAGGATGACTTTGACTATACTAGAAGAAAGGCATCATACCATGGGGCCATACTTGCGCAGCATATAATACAGTCATTTGCCGAGGGAGAGGTCACCCCGGAGCAGGCTCATAAGATTGGTATAGAGCTCGCCGGAAGATTCACAGACCATAAACATGAGTATATAATCGCCACCCACATAGATAAGGGACATATCCATAACCACATCATTTTCAACCATGTGGATTTTAAGTATCATACCCGGTTTAGGGGCAATATCAGAGCAGTAAAGGATCTCCGCCGCATGAGTGACGAGATATGTGATGCCCACGGTCTTTCCGTTATAAAGGATCCAAAAGGACCAGGAAGATCATTCTATGAGTGGCAGATGGCCAAGAAAGGAATAAGCTATAAGAAGCGTCTTAAGAATAATATTGATACTGTCATCCCCCTGGTGGATTCCTATGACGGTTTCCTGGCAAAGATGAAAGACCTTGGATACGAAATCAAACAGGGAAAATATGACTCTTTCAGGATGCATGAACAGGAACGTTTTACCCGTTCCAAGACCCTGGGAGAGGATTATACAAAGGAAGCAATCGAACGTCGTATAAAGCTTGCGAAGGAGCAGCAAGGCATTTCTGAGGTAACCCATCCCACATATTTCAGGGTATGGAAGTATGATCAGAATCTCGGACTTATAGAGAATACCCATTCCTACCTGATCTTCGTTTCCAGCAACTACCAGCGTCGGATGGCTGCCATTACCGATGCCAAAAAGATCGCTGCGACCTATAACCTGTTAAGGGAAAAGAATATCGATTCTGTGGATAAGCTAAACGAAATAATGACTTGCGTCAAATCAGAAATGAAGGAAACTCATAAACAGATACGTGAAATAGATGGTAAGATCGCCGCCGTAAACGAGACCATTAAATACCTCGACCGCACCCACAGCAACAAGAAGACCCGGGATAACTATATCAAATCCGGAAAGTCTTCCACCTTCTATGAGTCCCACCGGGCGGATCTTATGATCTATGAATCCGCAGCCTCATTCCTAAAGCGAAACAGTATATCTCCTAACGCAGATCCGGACACTTTCCGTGACCAGGCAGCCACCTTGGAAGAGCAGCGAAATGTCCTTTATTCTGACCTGCAGGCCCTTCAAAAAGAGCATAGAAACCTTGATATGGCAAAGCAAAACGTGGATATCATACTGAATGATACCCACGATAAAAGTACTGTCAAGAATAGAGAACGTGAATAGATCCTGTGATCACTCTTCCCCGACCTTCCACTTCAGCGACCCCGATATCGGTTCTCTGTCATCTTCCGTCATGACAAATCCCAGAGATTTACCTTCCTCCATAAAGAACAGGTTCGCACTTCCGGGTTCATCAAAGAACAGAAAGTCATCATCCCAGAATATGAATGACTCTTCCTCTACATCATCAAAACCCATGCACCAGAACATGGATCCCTGCTTAACAAGCTCGTTTATGAATTCTTCCCCTGTCTATCTCATATAGTTCATGTTTATCCATATATCAATGCATGAATATTATTCTACAATTTTGTCGACTCGTAGTTTTTCATTTGTAATGGAGCATAGGGGGATCGAACCCCTGGCCTTCAGATTGCGAACCTGACG
>DFKO01000060.1 GCA_002373855.1 Lachnospiraceae bacterium UBA3643 | reverse complement strand
TTTTGGCAAGCTCCAGCTCATGGAGTGACATGATCACCGTGAGGCCCTTCAGATTTTTTAATTTCTCCAGGAGGCTTAAAAACTCAAGCTTGTATCTGATATCCAGAAATGATGTAGGCTCATCGAGGATGATCATCTCCGGCTCCTGACAGAGGGCTCTCGCCAGCATGACCCGTTGGCGCTGACCGTCGCTTATCTTTTTAAAGTCCCTCTCGCCTATCCCGGTGATATCCGTGAGGTCCATGGCTTCATCCACCTTTTTCTCATCATCAGGTGAGAGGATGCCAAACCGGCCCGTATACGGATACCGGCCTATTGATACCACATCCCGGCATGTCATCATCTCTGATGATATTTTCTCTGTCATCACGATAGCCATTGTCTTTGATACATCTTCCGGTGTCATCGCCATCAGGTCTTTTTTATCAATACTGATCGTACCCGATATCAGTTTCAGCTGCCTTGCGATTGTTTTTAATACAGTGGATTTGCCTGCGCCGTTAGGCCCGATGAGAGTCAGGATGCTCCCCTTTTCTATCTCAATATTTAAGTCCTCCACAACAGGCCTGCCGTCATATCCGGCCGATAGTTTTTCAGTCCTAAAATAATATCCCATTACCGCATATCCTCCCTGCTCTTTTTAAGCATTATGAATAATACAACGGGAGCTCCGAATATGGCCGTCACAGTGCTGACACTGAGCTCGGTCGGAGCAAAAAGTGTCCTGGCCAGGAGGTCGCATATAAGTACGAAAAATCCGCCGCCCATAAATGAGGCAGGTATCATGAGGATCGGTTTATTGGTGCCAAGTATATTTTTGACAATATGCGGAGCTGCCACACCGACAAATGATACAGGCCCTGCAAATGCCACAATGCATGCAGACAGCACACTTGATAAAAATACGATGAGTACCCGGAGCAGTTTTACATTTACTCCAAGATTGCAGGCATATCCCTCTCCAAGCTGATATGCGCTCATGGGCTTTGATAAAAGAAATGTCCACCCGAATGCTATGAGGACTATCACAGCCATCACATATACATTGTCCCAGGTAGTCCCCGAAAAGCTGCCCCTGGACCAGTTATGGAGATTTACTATCTGGGCGTCATTGGCAAAATTGATGATGAGCTCTGTAGCCGCGCTGCATATATATCCGATCATGACACCGGCTACTACCAGCATGGACATGTTTTTAACTCTCCCTGACATGAGGAGTACAAATCCAAGGGATATGAGGGAACCGGTAAAAGCCGCCAGGATAAGGGTCCCTGACGATATGGCAATCGCCCGATCCATAAAAAATACCATAACTACGGCCACTGTCATCTTGGCTCCCGATGATATGCCGAGGACAAAAGGTCCGGCTATGGGATTATGAAAAAATGTCTGGAGGAGATATCCGGAGAGTGCCAGGCTCCCGCCAAGGATCAGGGCCGCTATAGTCCTTGGCATCCTGATATCCAAAAGTATCCGCTCATTAGGCGCAGGTGTACCCTTTAATGAATCGATGATTTCTCTTAAAGGTATCCTGACAGAGCCGATACAGAGGTTAAGAATGACTCCGGCAATGAGCAGTACCGCCAGCAATATGAAACTGTATAAATATCTCTTTTTTACGGAATTCATAAATCACTCCAGCTTAAATAAATATGTCATATCCTCTTCATCGCCACCGGTAAGGAGTGTATGAAAATCATCTATCATGAGTCCCGTCGACATGGGCTGCTGATACATATAATTGCTTGTACACCAGACATTACCATCCTTTACCGCCTTAAAGTCATCAAGGACGGGACATTTATCAAGGAGATCATCAAGAGATCCAACCTCCCCGTCAATAGTCGTATTGTATATGAGGTAGTCAGCATCCTTTGCCCCTGCATAAAACTCCTCTACCTGCATATTTAATGTAGACCTGTTTGTATCAGGAGCAGGGAGCGTGTCAAAAATATATCTGCCACCTGCCAGTTCTATCATCTTAGGGATATAGTCAGTGCTCTGTCTCACCTGGACAAGGCCGTTTGATGTGATATAGAAAAATGCAACAGTCTTTCCCGTATTTTGAGAAGATATGACATTATCAAGTATCTCAAGCTGACTGTTAAATATCTCCTCTGCCTTTTCCTCCTTGCCGGTCAGGGCTCCGAAAAATTTAACCCACTCAACCCTGCCAAGGGGATGGGTCTCGTAGCTTGAGTATTCTATCAGGACAGGTATATCAAAACTCTCCAGCATCTCCTTTACTTCAGGAGTGTGGGATATCATCATATTTTCTATGGCCAGGCGACAGCCCTCACTGGTTATGAGTTCATAGTCAGGCTGATTGTATTTACCTGCATATAAGATATCTCCGGCGGCCATGGCATCTTTTGCATCCTGTATGTACCAGTTTTCCTCTTTCTGGCCTGAGAGTCTGATGGTATCCATGGCGCCAAGACTGCTGAATATATCCATGACCGATGATGATACCAGATATATATTGTCAACGGGGCACTCAAGGACTATCACGTTTTCATCAAGTCCCCCGGGTATGTCGCTTCCATCCGGGACAGTAAGTATAGTCGTCCCGTCTTTTGTCTTTAAGATCTTGTATCCCCCTTCGTAGTAATCAACAGTAAAGTTCTCAGCATATAAAAGTTCCATGCTGTGATCGTATATCAGCTGACCTTTTCCTGTATCCTTTAAATCAGAATAAGGACTGCTACAGCCTGTAAGCCATAGCAGTCCCATCAAAAATATACTTAATAAAAATATCTTTGATCTGCCTGTCATTTTATTCCTGCTCTGAATCTGTCGTATCATCCACCGGTGTAACCGAGTCTGCATGGAATGTGATCGTATACTCGATCTCATACGGCTGGCTCATCGCAACGGTATCTCCGATCACGGTGATCGGCTGGTCAAAAACCGTGACAGGGATGGTAAATACCGAGTTGCCCTCAGTATTTTCGGGGAGATATTTCTCTCCGTCCACTATCATGTAGTCATAGTTTTCACTGCTCCATGTGATCGTCGCAGTAACCTGTTCCTCATCAACATTTAATATGGCAGGGGACTCGATATATGCCCTGCCGCTGCCGCCTTCGAAATCAAACTCGCAGGTGTAGGTACCGGAAACCTGTCCACCGTTTATGAGCTCATCTGACTCAGCAGTTTCTGTCTCCGTATCATCAGCAGCTTCTGTTTCTTCAGTCACTTCAGTCTTCTCTTCCTCTTCAACAGGGGATGATACTACGACTTTGTGGTCATACCATATTTCCTTGTTGCCAATTAGAGCAAGATCAAACTCTTCATCAAGATATGGCACGGGGACGTCGTATGCATATACTTCCTCGGATAAACCATCAGGATATGTGACGCTCTCTGTCGTAGGATTTATGAGCTCTGCTCCTTCTTTTGCGGCATCCTCCGCAAGGCCGGGATAAAGATTAACCACATTTTTAGAAGGCATGATAAGATGCACTGTCATCTGACCGTTTGAAACTGTCAGGGTAGCTTTGCCGTCACATACCTCATTTACATGAAACATTGTATTGTCTGTCGTAAACTTTACAGTGTAGGTACCATCGGCAAGTGCCGGATAATCAGCGGCCTTAGCCACCTGATCATCCGAAACCGATCCTCCCCCGTTACACCCGAATAAAGCTACGGACAAAACGATCAGTAATGCGAATATTATTCTCTTACTTTTCATTTATTTATTCTCCGAAATTATTCACCGATCGCATCAGCTGTATGCTGTACATATATCTCCTGGATCTCAGGGATCTCACCGAGACCGTTAATCTGGCAGTCTACAGACTCAAACTTTCCGGAAGCTGTAAACATGCTCTTCCATGAATCCTCATCGTCGCCTGCCATATCATTGTTGGCATGGTCACCTGCAACAACCATGAGGGGACGGATTACAACCTTTGTATATCCTGCTGCAGATACAGCGTCGATAACTGCCTCGCATGCTGTCTCCTCAGGCTCACCCTCAACAGTACCGATAAATACGTTGTCATATCCAAGCTCAGCCATCTGGGTCTGCATCTGGCTGTATGAAACCTTGGCTGTATGTGATGTACCATGTCCCATAAATACAAATGCAACACCGTCTGCTGCTGCAGCGTCAAGGTCATCATATCCTGCAAGCTTTACTGCCTCAGCTACCACGATGGTAGCAACGGCTTCTTTATCTTCATTAATAACTGTAGCATCGGTACCTACCTCACCAAGAAGAGGCTCTGCGATAACTACCGAATCAAACTTGTC
>DFKO01000069.1 GCA_002373855.1 Lachnospiraceae bacterium UBA3643 | reverse complement strand
CATAGAGTACCAGCGCCTGACCCTTTGTGGCGGCTCTCTGGGGCTCATCAAATATTACCTTTAACCTGCCGTCTTCCATGGTCGCAACCGCAGGCTGTTCCCTGTGCCTGTACCTTATCTTGGCCCCGACTCTCATCTCACCTTTGATCTCCGGTACGGATATCAGATTTACATTATCGGCGATCACTCCTTTTGCAAAGAGGCCTTCACCGTGGGACAGTGTCACTTTATTATTTGTCACGTCTATATCCGTCACATAATACGGCTCCGGTGCCGCTATACCGAGACCCTTTCTCTGACCTATCGTATACCTGATTATGCCGTTATGTTTTCCTATTACATTTCCGTCCCTGTCCACGAAATCCCCGGCCGGGTATTTTCTGCCGGTATATTTTTCAATAAACCCTGCATAATCTCCGTCAGGTACAAAGCATATATCCTGGCTCTCCGCCTTTCCGGCATTTATAAATCCGTTTTCGGCTGCAATCTCCCTGACATGTGGCTTTTTCATGTCTGACAGGGGAAATATCGTATGGGCCAGCTGATCCTGGGTCATGCTGTACAGGACATACGTCTGATCCTTCTCATCATCACCTGATTTTTTCAGGTTGTACCGGCCGGTCTCCTCATTAAACACGATATGGGCATAATGGCCGGTCACTATGTAGTCACATGACAGTTCCTTTGCCCTCTGATACAGCTTAAAGAATTTCATGTGCCTGTTACACTCTATGCAGGGATTAGGTGTCACTCCGTTTTCATAACTCGTGACAAAATGATCTATGACACACTCCCTGAACCCGTCAGCAAAATTAAATACATAATGGGGCATATCAAGCTTACGGGCAACAGCCTTGGCATCCTGTACATCATCAAGGGAACAGCAGCTGTGCTCACCCTTTACCTTGACATCATCTGATTGAAACAGCTTCATGGTCACGCCTATACAGTCATATCCCTGTTTTTTCATCAGATATGCCGCCACGGCCGAATCCACGCCTCCGCTCATTGCAATTAGCGCCTTCATTTTTATATCCTTTCGGGATTTTTAATAATAATTAAGTCTCGTATTCTACATTTTACCATATTGATATAAAGTTGAGTGATTTGATATGCTTTTATTACTAATTTTTTATCTGATGAAAGGAGAATATGATTATGAAATACGTTTGTTCAGTTTGTGGTTATATCCATGAAGGAGATGAGGCTCCCGATGAGTGTCCCGTATGCCACGCAGGTTCCGATAAATTCAAACCCGTGGAGGGTGAGCTCACTCTCGCTGCAGAGCATGAATTCGGCGTTTATGACAAGACTGTAAAGAACAATCCTGACATATCCGATGAGGACAAGAAGTACATCTTTGAGCAGCTCAAGGCCAACTTTACAGGTGAGTGCTCAGAGGTAGGTATGTACCTGTGCATGGCCCGCATCGCTCACAGAGAGGGCTATCCCGAGATTGGTCTCTACTGGGAGAAGGCTGCTTTTGAGGAGGCTGAGCACGCTGCCAAGTTTGCAGAGCTCCTCGGTACTGACCTTGAGAAAAACATGACTGCTTCCACAAAAGCCAACCTCAAGTGGAGAGTTGACTGCGAGTTCGGTGCAACCCAGGGTAAATTTGACCTGGCTGCATGTGCCAAGAAAAACGGTCTCGACGCGATCCATGACACAGTCCACGAGATGGCACGTGACGAGGCTCGCCACGGTAAAGCACTCGAAGGGCTTCTTAAGCGTTACTTTGGTTAATAACTAACATTCACAAAAAATCATGTAAAAAAAGAAGTCCGCACCGGGAAGTGCGGACCTCTTCGTATAAAGTATAAAAAAAAGGGGGGGGAATTAGTCAAACATAAGCTGTAACTTTATGTTGTAAAAAACAACTTATCTTTCACTCGCTGATGCTACTATACACCCCTCCCCTTAACAAATACATAACATGTTAACAATTAAGGCTTTCGAGTTCTTTTTTCATCTCTGCGATAGTCTTTTTCGTCACGGGATGGTATTCCCAGGGTGCTATCTCGGCCAGAGGCTGTAGTACAAACATCCTGTTTCCCATATCCCCGTGAGGTATCGTCAAATGTTCCTCATTTATGACAGTGTCGTCATAGAGAAGGATATCAAGGTCAAGAGTCCTTGGTCCCCAGTGGATCTTACGCTCTCTGCCTGCCTCTGCCTCGATCCTGTGGAGCAGGTCAAGGAGGGCATACGGCTTTAAGTATGTCTCTATCTCAATGACGCCATTATAGAAATCATCCTGCTCGACACCGCCGTATGGCTTTGTCTTTATGACAGACGACTTCTTTATTACCCTGCAGTTTTCATCTTTATCAATTTTTTCAATACCCTCATCTATGAGAGCCATACTGTCTCCCATATTTGATCCGAATGCTATATATGCTTTATGACGGCATCTGAATATCCTTACAGCCAGATTTTCCACCTTCTCCTTTACAGGAGCGTATGGTTTACTTATCTCTATTTCTATCCCGGCTATTTTCTCATAACCGTTTAGCAGGTATACAGCCAGCTTTTCAGCAGCAGTCTCGATCAGATCAAAAGCATTTTTCTCATTAAACTCATGGATTTTTTCGCAGATTTCCGCATAACTGACAGTATCGTCAAGATTGTCATTAAGCCCCGCCTTCTGGGTATCCGAATAAATGACAGCACTGATATAAAAGGTCTGTCCTTTTTGCTTTTCAAAGCCAAACACACCATGATATGCAAATACTTCAAGATTTTTAATTATTATTCTGTCGCAGATTTCCTTATTCATACTTTACTCTACATTTCTTAAGGCTGTCAGCATCTTTACCATCCTGACATGTTCCTTTACATCATGGACTCTTAATATATCAGCTCCGTTTAACACGCCGTATGAACCAAGTGCCAGTGTCCCCTCCAGTCTCTCATCTACCGGCAGGTCCAGACATTTTCCTACCACGGATTTCCTTGATACACCGAGGAGGACATCGTACCCCAGCTCCTTTAAATCGCCGATATGCTTTGTCACGATTAAATTCTGTTCATAATCCTTTGCAAAGCCCACACCGGGATCCAGGATTATTTTTTCTTTTGATACACCGGCCTTAATGAGCTTATCAAGTGCTGTTTTTATATCTGACATATAATCATCATAAAAATCATTATATGCTTCATATCTGTTATGCATGAGGACATATCCGCAGCCCGTATCGGCTATGAGCTCTGCCATACCGTCCTCTTTTAGGCAGCTGATATCGTTTATTATGTCTGCTCCGGCTTCAAGGGCTCTCCTGGCTACAGCCGGCTTTACCGTATCTACTGATATGATGATATCCGACTTTTTCCTGATTCCCTCGATGACGGGGATCACTCTTTTTAGTTCTTCCTCCTCATCAACAGGTGTATATCCGGGCCGCGTCGATTCACCGCCTATATCTGCTATTACGGCGCCTTCCTCCTCCATGATGAGGGCTCTTGTTACCGCATCATCACTTGTGGCATAACTGCCTCCGTCAGAAAATGAATCGGGAGTCGCATTTATGATCCCCATAACCGCGACTCCGTATTTTTTATAATTATAATCTCTTATTTTCATAATCATTACCTTGACAGCATGTTAAAGAACGTATCCTGAAGCCTGTCATCGTCTGCAAAGTCGCCTCTCTTGGATACGGTCACTGTCTTTGTACCCGGCTTCTTTATCCCTCTCATGGTCATACACATATGCTCTGCCTCAAGCATCACCATGACGCCCTTTGGCTTAAGCTCCTTAAAAAGCGCATCAGCTATCTGATCGCAGAGTCTCTCCTGGAGCTGGAGTCTCCTTGCATATACCTCAACCGTCCTGGCCAGTTTGCTGATACCGACCACCTTGCCGTCAGGTATGTATGCGATATGTGCTTTGCCGTAAAAAGGCATCATATGATGCTCACACATCGAATAAAATGTTATATCCTTTTCAAGCACCATATCAGAACCTGTAGCAGTAAAGGTCCTTGAAAGGTGTGTGCCCGGATTCTCATCCATCCCGGCAAAAATCTCCGTATACATACGGGCAATCCTGTCAGGTGTATCCTTCAGGCCTTCCCGGTCCTTGTCCTCACCTATTCCGTCGAGGAGCATCTCGACTGCTTTTTTTATCTTTTCCTGATCAACCATTTCCTACCACTCCGGAACAATCCAAAAGCTTTTTCATAACACTCACGCATTATATCATAATTCTATAATTAATTATACCCTCACGCATACACCGCTGGTCACATATTTCTTTAATCTGCCAAGGTATGACAGGGATCCGTACGCAACTATGGCACATTTATTCTGCTTCTGTCCAGCAAGGAGCATCGCCATCTCGGCTGCCTCCTCCACGGAATCCGCCGTCGTCACATTTTTATTATATTTAAGAATTGTATCTGCCAGTGCCTGCTTATCAAGGGCTCTTTTATTATCCGGTGGAGTGACGGTTATGATAAAAGAAGCTCTTTTTGTCGTCAGCTCCATCACCCGGTCATACGCCTTGTCAGCCAGGACTCCGCATATAAATATCAGTGGCTTGTCACTTAAATACTTATCCATCGACTCGGCCAGGACTTTTGCCGCGTCCTCATTATGGGCTCCGTCAATTATAAACAGAGGATTTTTACCTATGACCTCAAAGCGTCCGGGATTCACGGCAGATGCTATTCCCTTCCTGATCGCAGCATCGCTTATCTTAAATCCCCTCTCTCTTAAGACCAGGGCTGCCTTTACCGCCACAGATGCATTCAAGGGCTGATATGTACCCAGCATTGATGTTTCAAGCTTTTCATATCCCGGCAGATCAAATACAGTCTTTGTAAATGCTGTCTTTATTTTTAATGGCTCGTCCCCGGTATGTATATCGCATCCGTTTTCATCCGCCGCTTTTTTCAGTTCTTTATATGCTTTCTCATCCTGGGGTATTGTTACAACAGAGCATCCTTTTTTGATTATCCCGCTCTTTGCCTTAGCTATCTTTTCTATTGTGTCGCCCAGGAGCTTCATATGATCTAAAGAAATTTTTGCAAAGACTGCCAGTTCTTTATTTTCTATCGCGTTTGTGGCATCGTCCCTGCCGCCGCATCCGCATTCTATTACGGCAAAGTCACATTCCTTATCTGCAAAGTATTTATATGCTATGGCCGTCTCAATCTCAAACAGTGTGGGGGACGAAAATCCATCTGACACAATTTCATCACAGATACCTTTGACATAATCCATATATTCACACAGGGATTTAACGGATATGTTTTTACCGTTTACGGCGATTTTTTCTCTGTAATCAAAAACCGCAGGCGATGAATATACCCCTGTTTTAAAACCTGCATTTTTTAATATCGATGCAATATAAATGGCGGTACTTCCCTTTCCGTTTGTCCCCGCGATATGTATGATATGTAATTTTTTTTCGGGATGTCCTTCTTTATCAAGGAGACGGTGCATGTTTTCAAGGCCGTATACACTGCCTTTTTCACCCATTGTCTCTATGTAATCCCACAGTTCTCTCTCTGTCATATTTATGCATAAAAAAGCCGGGCTCTTCACCCGGCCTTAAAACTTATTTACTGTAAATCGTCAGGTATGCCGTCTCCGTCGATATCTCCGGATACACCTGCATGACCGATACCCATCGTATTGAGTACTCTGTGTTTCTGTCTCTCAGTCTCTGACTGTGCAAGTATGAAATCTTTTATAGCCTTGGAATTTTTTATATGCAGAAGTCTGAGCTCAGGATGTGTATTATCACCTGTGATGCAGACAACAGTACCGATTCCGACTATTCTCTCAAAGAAGCTTCTCTCGAGACGTACATCAGTCACCTTGTACATGTAGCAGTCATCCTCTTTTCTGTTGAGGAATCCTGATTCAACAGTGATAAGCTCATCACCTATTCTGTATTTTGTAAAAGTAAACGGGAGTCCTAAAAACACCCATCTTTTTCTCTCCACGAATTCAGCCATTATGTCGCCCTCCGTTTTATATTTTTGGACCGGATCCGAATGTAATTATATCACATTTAGGAGATTTAATATACTACTCTGTTTCAGACGATCACTCGTTTTCCTTATTTTCCTTTGAATCGGTTTCTATGCTGTTTTCTGCCTTGTTATCATCTGCAGCATTTGCAACTGTTGCAGCTTCCGGCTTGTTTTTCTTCACGAAAATTTTTCCAACCCTGTTGCTTAATGCTTTTCCGTATTTCTTCTTAATTTTTTTGATAATTACTCTTACTATAATGATTGCAATGATGAGGATCACTGCCCAGAGGATGAGATAAGGGAGATTCTCGATTATATTAAACAGAAAATCCTGTGCATCCTCTCCAAAATCTTCGATACTCTCATGGAACTCATCGCTGACTTTCTCCCAGAATGTAGGCTCCTGCTCGGGCTCTACCGGTGTCAGCTCCTCAACCTCTTTGATATAGATGCTGATTGTCGTATAGTCTACAAGGTTGTCATATGTACGGAGCTGGGACTCCATGCTCTCTATCTGGTAGCGTACATCTGTGAGGCAGTTCTCGATATAGATCATATCCTCTATGGTCTCGCACTCCTCGAGCATATCCATGAATGTATCCCGCTCTATCTCGAGCATCTCCTTATGGCTCTCCATGTCCACATATGTGAGGGTCACATCGCTGACACTCTCGCTCCTGCTTGTGACATTTGATACCTCAGCCATCTCTGTGATCATCTCATCAGCCTTGTCTGCCGGGATTCTGAGGACCATGCTGGCATTTCTGCATTCACCGCTGTAATATGTGCTGCCATTGTACTCATAGCTGCTCTCGATGTATCCGCCGAGGGCTGTAGTCCTGGCCCTGATTGTGGAGATCAGCGAGTCATACTCAAGGGTCTCAAGATCAAGTGATATGTTTCTGATCAGTTTTCTGTTTGTATTCTCAGCATTTTCACTCTGAAGTTCCGGGTCAGATGACTGGTAAGAACTATCGTCATCATACGAATAATCATCATTATAGTAATATTCTTCGCAGGCTGCATCTTCTGCATAATAGATATCATCCGAATAATAATCATAAGAAGCTGATTCCGACGATCCCGTTGCAAAAGATACATCGTTTGAATAATAGTCGCCCGGTGCATCTAAAGTTTCATAAGCAGCGGATTCTTTTTTGTCCCTGTCGCTCTTGTCCCTGTCGTCATGGTTTCCTCCGCATCCCGTAAAGAGTACTGCCGCTCCGATAAGTGCTATTAAAAGCCTTTTACATTTCTTTCTCATAATCATTTCCTCCTGTTGTATCTGATAGTTAGCAAAAATTTCTTTTTTTATCCTTTTTTTATCCTTTTTTCTGCCTTTATACCTTAGATACGGACGTGGATCGGATTTTTATGGTGTATTTTAAAAAAAATTTATATTTTTTGTTTTTTTACTGAAAATCCCCTTTTGTGCAACACTTCTGCAACACTCGATAGGGTATATTAATGTCAACAGATAAGAAATTAACTCCACAGGAGGTACAATATTATGAAAAAAACATATTTGGATGACGGATTATTTAATTTAATGAGCATAATTGCAACGACACTCGCTATTGTGATCGGTGGTATAATCATATACAGCACAATTACAGGATCGCCTGTTCCGACAAAAGGTCCTGACACCGTAGTCATACAGACAGTTACAGAAAATGTTCCGGTTGGATGATGCTTAATAAAGAAATCATTATTAATACAAACGAAGAATATGATAAATTCAAAAAAAAGCTATTGCTGTACAGGTCATGGCTTTATTGCTTTGTTTCTTTTAAAATATCCGGAGAGGTCAGGCAAAAAGAACTAAAGGACTTTGAGACCGCCCTTAATATCAAGAATGACAGAAAAAGAACCCGGTTCATTTATGACCGGGCATGTAAATTTATTGATGAATACAATGAAGAGCACTGTATCTGCTGTGAATATCATGACAGCATATGCGAGGATCCGAAACATCAGAAAATGAAAAACGGATGCTGCTGGTACTGTCATCTCCAGACAGAAACCGGATGTCCTTCCAGAAATCTGGCCTGCAAGCTGTTTTTCTGTGATCACATGTGGGAAAAACATCATCCCCTTACTGCAAAGGATATCGATATCCTCCTTATGTTTTCACCAAGCCGCAGGGCAATTGCCAGGGAAAATACCTTTGTCACCGAAGAAACATTCCTGCGCCAGCTCGATATCGGCAGCTACGGCCTCATGTGTATCTACTCTATCACCAAACTGTTTAGATTCAGGAATTTATAAGGTGAATATAACTCATCTCGTACAGCTTGCTTTGGGTGACATCAAATGGCCATAAGAGCTTTTCAGACGTTTTAATATCTACAAGACCATCATCAAGTCTCCTCTGAATATCCTTAAAAAACTGATATGCGCCTTCAACAGCGCCCCTGCGGCCTACTCTTTTGGCTTCATTTACGGTAATGAGGCCTCTTTTTGATATCTTTAACAGGTAATCGTTGATTGACGGTATCTTTTTATCGGTTATTTTTGAGATTTCATGATAAACCGTTGCAGTTTCACCGTCATCATCCTGATATTGTTCTGAGAATACATCCCACATCATCGCAGGCATATTAAAGAGCTGTGAATATACGCCGCTTATGATGACATAATCATACCCGTCATCCGAATCTGTAAAATCCGGGACAGCATCTTCATACATATCCGTATATTTCTTTATGACAAAGTCTGCCAGATTGCTGATATCCGGTATTATTTTATCCCTGTTCATAAAAGATGTTATTTCATCAGCGATTTTTCTGTATGTATTATCACTTATGCCTATGAGGTCAATGGTCCGCCCAAAGATATTTTTTCTCTTCTCTGTGTCAATATTATATTTGTCACAAAGTCCCGGGACGTCAGGTAATGACTTGTCAGCAAGGCATATTAAATCAAAATGGTCTGACAGAATCTTTAAATCCAGATCGTTGCAGTCTCCGACGCCGATAATCATCACGTTGGTCCTCTTCACTGTATCACCTGTAATGATTTTTGTCAGATTATCCCTGTAATCTGCCCAGTCTTCCCGGGCATTCTCCATTTTGCATAATTTTTTCAGTTCATCATACAGATTTTCCATATAATCACTTTTCCGAAAAGTATAAATATCAAATATAAAGAATGTAAAAAGACCGAAGCACACGCCCCGGTCTTTTAACTGATTAATAAGCTAAATTATTTTGCCTTCTTAACGCCGTTAACAGCATCCTTAAGAGCCTTACCAGCCTTGAACTTAGGTGTCTTAGCAGCCTTGATCTTGATTGTCTCGCCTGTCTGAGGATTTCTACCTGTTCTTGCTGCTCTCTTGGAAACTTCAAATGTACCGAATCCGATAAGTGCAACTTTCTCGCCTTTCTTAAGCTCTTTTGCAACTGTGTCTGTTAAAGCCTTGAGTGCCTTATCAGCTGCAGCCTTTGAAATCTTTGCTTCGCTTGCGATAGCTTCTACTAATTCTGTCTTGTTCATTTCGAATACCCTCCAATTAATTATTTTTTAATTTTTTCGAAATTATTACAACCCGTTTCTACGCGAGTCCTTTTTTATTATACATTTCTACGACCTATAGTCAAGCAAAATCAGTGTTTATCTTGTAAATTATTACATAAAAATTACGCAAAAAATCCTTATATTTGTAAATACCACGAAAATTCTTTTTACATATGTGTTTTTATTGAATTTCAGACCTTAAAAATATAAAATTTTTATTGGTTTTATTCTATAAATAATGTATAGCGAAAAAACCGGTAAAATCCGGAGGTAATAAGGTGAAAAAAACATTTATAAAGGCTGCGACAGCTGTTTTATGTGCGTCGGTATGCCTGCTTAATTCAATCGATTCATATGCAAAGGTTCCCGTAGATACAACTATCGAGTCATCCAGAGACTGTACGGATGAATACTATAAAGCGACAAAATTTTACAACGTGCTCGACCTTGACATCACCGTCTCTGACGGAAGTAGCGGTTCGACACTTACCGATGAGTCCTATTCCACATCCCTCACACTACAGCCCGGTACTACTGTGACGGTGAGCTGTGATACAAAGATGCACGGCACTTTCATTGTATGGGATTCCCTGGTACCTGAGTGGACCATGGATATAGACGGCACCACATATACATACGGCACTAACGGTTTCATACATGAATATATTGAGCTCCCCGTTGAGACCAATTCATTTACGATAAACATAGCAGATTCCAGCGAGCTGCCTGTCCACGATGGAGCAGTGTACGGCATGCGCATCGCTGACATATATGCATACGACTCGGCAGATGTGCCCTCCTACGTCCAGAAATGGAACGCACCTTCCGATGCGGCAGATATCCTCATAGTATCATCCCACGCAGATGATGAAGATATCTTCTTTGGAAGTATCCCTCCCATTTACTCTGACAGAGGAAAAGTCGTACAGGTTGCATTTTTTGAAAATCACTGGGTATACGATCCCGCGTCCAAGATCCGTGAGCATGAAAAGCTCTGCGGACTATGGTGTGCCGGCGTCACAAATTATCCTATCACATCTGACTTTTCCGATGCCTGGTCAGAGACCCTTGAAGGAGCCCAGAGTACAATCAGCTGGGATGACGCAGTGACATATGCGGTAAGATGCATCAGACAGACTCATCCCCTTGTGGTGGTGACCCACGCTGCCGACGGCGAGTACGGCCACGGTCAGCATCAGCTCACCAGTGCAGCAACTGAGGAAGCTATTAAGAAAGCTGCCGATTCCACATATGACATATCATCAGCCGAGACATACGGTATATGGAATACTCCAAAATTCTATAAGCATATGTCCGATACCAATACGATAAATCTCGACGCCCGTGCTCCCCTCTCATCATTTAACGGAGATCCGGCCATCGTGATAGCGAGAAACGCCTACCTTTGTCATGAGTCCCAGCAGTGGTGCTGGTTTACCATTGACGATTACGGTCCGTATTCAAATACGTGTTTCGGCCTTGAGTACTCTACAGTCGGTCTCGATGTAAATAAAGATGACCTTCTGGAAAATATCACAGATGACAATGAAGCTGATATCAGGGAGTCTGCCGGTAAAGAAAAAGATGTCATCGGCATCTATTGTCCCGAGGACCTTTATAAACTGGCCGATGAACCCTACGGTTCTTTCAAGCTGATGAATGATATCGATATGACCGGATATGACTGGACCCCTGTATCATTTTTCGGTACATTTAACGGCAACGGCAGAGCCATTTTAAATCTCTCCGTTTCCTCCCTTGGAAGTTCTGTAAAAGATACATATGACGGCAATATGAAGGTTTATGACACTTCATTTGCGGGTCTCTTTGATGTCCTCGACGGAGCGACCGTGACAAACCTTAAGCTCCTTGGGGTAAATGTATCGGTGGAGGATGCCTCTACAGACTGTTTCGTGGCTCCGCTTGCAGGATATATTGAAAATACGGAGATTGAGTCATGTACTATCGAGGGATATGCATATTTATCCGTATCCGCAAAAATGTTTGGTGTCGGAGGTATCGTCGGATACGGCGGTGCATCATCAATCAAAAATACAGATACCGATATGACCCTCGTCTGCATCGACAACGACGCTGAAAACCGTGACGAACAGTTTATGGGCGGTGCATACGGTGCCGGATATATAGACTTTGATAACTGCAATATAAAAATAGACGGATATGATTCCGACCACGGATATGTCCATAACGGCGGTCTTGTGGGCATGTATGTATTTTACCCTCAGGGCACTGTATATCAGGGATATGTATCAAATACCAGAACTGAAGGCATGATCACATTCTTTGAGGACAACACAGACAGGCGTGCGTACTGCGCTGAATTCTGGGGTGAGGTCATGAACTGGGATTTCACCAATACAAACAACTCCTCTGACTTTACCAGAAACGAAGTGTACGATTACAGCACTGACCTGCTCCCTCACTACTGCAGCAACCCTACATACTCTGAGGAACGCATTGTGAGCGACTGCTCAGGATATACATATACTCTCTACACCTGTGATGAGTGCGGATATTCATACAAGGGTGCTTATGAAGTGCCTGTGCACAGTCATCTCTCCGATGAAGAGATTGTCACTGAGGCTACATATGAGGAGACAGGCGTATCGAGACGTCTCTGCTCTGACTGTAATACATACGTTTACGAAGTGATACCCGTCAAGGAAAAGATTGTGATCGAGGAAGTAACAGAGGCAGCAGATTACGTACCTGCATCGGTCAGCGAAGGCAGTGTCTCTGCAAACGGCGGTAAATCGGCAGGTAAGATTATCATCCCTGCAATCATTGGCATTGCAGCAGTCGGTGGCGGATTGGTATTTGTTAAATCGCGGACAGGCAATGGACGCAGAAGAAATAAAAGTAAAAATAACAGAAGGGATACCGGCAGAAATACCGGCAGAAGATCAGGTCGATAATTATGAGATCATTTAAATCATTAAAGAAAACAGCAATAGGTATCATGCTGATGACAACCGTAATGTCCCAGCTGGCAGGATGCGGCACCAATACCATCAATATCACTGTAGGAGATCCTGTCGTATCGGAAAATGTCACATCGTCGGTAAACGGACTGGAGATAATACCCGGTATGACGTCCCTTAAAAATGTGGCTGTATCAGAGGACTTCTCGTACATCAACGATGCGACGAGCCCTTCAGTCAGGTATTTCCTTGATAAGACCGCTCCCGTTGTCTCTTTAAATGACATATATCTCTCCATGGGCGATACATGTACCCTTGATGATTTTATAAATACGATCACGGATGTCACTCCCGTATCAGCTGATTTCGTAGCCGAACCTGACTTTACACTGTACGGTCGCCAGGATGTATCTGTCATCGTGACAGACAGCAATTATAACCAGACCGTATCGTCGGCTACTCTGACCATACTCCCTGTAAAGAGTGAGTATGTCATGGAGCTCACCGTGTCACACAATACGCCTGAGCCCGAGGAGTTTCTGATGGAACCCGGATATGACGTATATTTCACCGAGGATCTGCCTGCTCCGGAAGACCTCACTATCGGCAGCTACGATGTGTATTTAAACGTGGACGGATATGATACGACTTCCGTACTAACATATATAGATACAGAATCTCCGTCCGGCAATGCCATCAGCGTAAAGGCCAGATACGGCGCAACCTATACAGCCGATCAGCTCGTAAAGGATATCGTAGATGCGACAGATGTCACATGTACATTTGCAGATGATCCCGACTGGTCCCTTGAGGGAACCCAGACTCTTGACGTGGTCCTGACCGATGAAGGTGGCAACACGACCCATGTATATCCTGTGGTAGAGCTCATAATTGATACGGCTCCCCCTGTGATACAGGCTGCGTCCACTACCGTATACATCGGCAACTCCCTCTCATATACAAGCTGTATCACTGTAACCGACAACCTGGATGTAAGGGGAGATATCGCCCTTACCGTGGATGCATCAGGTGTGGACCTTAATACTGTCGGCACATACGAGGCTTATATCACGGCAACCGACAAGAGCGGCAATACTTCAACAGCCACACTTACCATTAATGTAACGGAAAAGCCCGCAGTCGTACAGCCCAACTACCAGGATGCTGCCAACACTCTCGCTCTCCAGATCATGTCCCAGATCATCACAGACGGCATGACCACTGAACAGAAAGTATATGCTATATGGCACTGGGCTAAATACAACATCAGTTATACCCACGATTTTGCGATTGACAACTTTGCCAGCGGTGCATACAGAGCCATGACCAATCGCAGATCAAACTGCTTTGGATATGCATCTGTCATAAAGACCATGTGCGATCTCCTCGGTGTACCTAACTTTGTCATCTGTGATACCCAGAGACCCCACTACTGGAATGCCATCGATTGCGGCGACGGATATTATCACTGGGATGCAACGCCCCGTCTCGACGGCACTATTATCTGGAAATGGACCGATGCCCAGCTCCTCCAGTATTCAAACACCCACGGCGGTACCCACAAGTTTGACAGAGCCCAGTATCCTGCCATTAATTAATTATTGTCAAAAATGAATCTGACACTTGATTTTACTTCATATAATTTCATATTTGCCTGCGGGGTATTCGTATTTATCTACTACCTGATACCCCATAAGGTAAAGTGGATATATCTGCTACTCGCAAGTGCATGCATATACACCCTTTCATCACCTGTATGTGCATTGTTTCTGCTTGCCACTATCACCGTGACCTATATTTCAGGTCTGCTTATCGAACGAGCAAAAGGAAAAGGGGCAAAAACCCTTGCCATGCTCCTGCCGCTCCTGTTTGATATCTCACTCCTTGTATATGCAAAATACACGGGATTTTTACTGGAGATTTTTTCAAAGATAACCGGCTCTCTCTCCGAGGGCAAGGCAGTCGCCGTAATCGTCCCCATGGGAGTATCTTTTTATACCTTCCAGTCTCTCGCATATATCCTTGATGTATATAAATCAAAGATCAAGCCTGAGAAAAACTACTTTAAATTCATGCTGTTTATCAGCTATTTCCCCCAGCTTATCCAGGGACCCATCAGCAGATTTGATGATCTGAGCCGCGAGCTCTTTAAGGAACATCGTTTTGACGGTAAGGAATTTGCTTTCGGCGCCCAGCGCGTACTGTTTGGATATTTCAAAAAAATGGTCATTGCCGACCGTATAGGCATCCTTGTAAATACACTTACATCCGATACGGAGACATATCACGGAGGCTGGTTCCTCATACTGCTCATTTTCTACACAATAGAACTTTATATGGACTTTTCCGGAGGTATCGACATCACCATAGGCCTCTCGAGGATGCTTGGCATAAAAGTCACCGAAAACTTCCTGCGCCCCATCTTCTCTGAGAGCGTGGCCAGGTTCTGGAACAGATGGCATGTCACCATGGGTAAATGGTTCAGGGATTATATCTACATCCCCCTTGGCGGCAGCCGTGTAAATCTCGGCAGGATCATATTTAACTTCTTTGTTGTATGGCTGACTACCGGTATATGGCACGGTGCCGGATACAATTACATCCTCTGGGGTCTGATGAATTTTGCAGTCATTGCCTCATCAAAGCTCCTTGATAAGCCTTACGCTGTGGTCAGGAGAGCCCTTAAGCTGGAGGGTAAAAAATGGTACAGATTTATATGCTGCATACGGACATGGCTCCTGGCCAGCCTCTTCTTTACCATGTTTGCCTACGGCAGTCTTAATAATGCGTTAAATGCGGCAAAGGGGCTTTTTGCAAAGGGTTCTTTAAGTATGTTTTCTGACGGAAATATATTTACATGCGGACTTTCGCTTCGTGATTATATAGTGATTGGCACCGGTATACTCCTTGTATTTATCATTGAATGTATTGAGGAGCACGATGCCGGTAATAAACCTGTGGCTGCAAATGATGCCGTATTAAACCGTATACATACTCTCCCCTATCCTGTCAGGGTACTTATATGGCTCGGGCTCTTTATCGCAGTTATATTGCTTGGCGCATACGGCCGGGGATACAATGCGGCTTCGTTTATATATAACAGATTTTAAGATATGAAAAAACTATTTAAGATTACTTTTACAATTTTATTTGTTATCACAGTACTCTTTTTACTGCAGAGACTCCTCATGCCTAAATACATGACAGATATCCATGAGGGTGCAATGATCGCGGAGTATTACGATTCTCCCAAGTTTCATGATGTCGTCTTCCTCGGGGACTGTGAGGTATATGAGACATATTCTCCCTGCATCATGTGGGAAAATTACGGCATATCATCTTATGTCCGGGGTTCATCCCAGCAGCTTATCTGGCAGTCATATTACCTCCTTGAGGATACCCTTAAATATGAGACTCCAAAGGCTGTGGTATTAAACGTCCTGGCCATGAGATTTGCCGAGCCTCAAAATGAAGCATACAACAGGATGACCCTCGACGGTATGCCATTGTCAATTACAAAGCTTAATTCCATAAAGGTGTCCATGACAGAGGATGAATCCGCATGGGAATATATCTTTCCCATTCTCAGATATCATGACAGGTACTCTTCATTAACCGATGAAGATGTGACATATATGTTTAATAAGGATTCCGTAACATTTGCAGGGTATATGCCTTTTGCGGGGATAAAGCCCGTCGGCACTCTTCCTGCCGAGAAGCCACTCCCCGACTATACCTTTGGGGAGCTGCCTATGGAATACCTGCAAAAAACAGCAGATTTATGCAAGGCTAACGGCATAGAGCTCATCCTCGTAAAAGCCCCCAGCGTATACCCAACCTGGTATGACAAATGGGACGATCAGATAGTTGACTTTTCTGCTCAAAATGGTGTATCTTATGTTAGTCTGTTACAGGATAGCGATATCATCGGAATCGATATGTCCGTAGACACATATGATAACGGTCAGCATGTAAATATATACGGTGCTGAGAAATGCAGCGACTATATAGGAAACATCTTATCAAACGGGTTTGATATACCGGATCACAGAGGCGAGGCTTCATACGATGAGTACTGGAGGCCGCTGTGCGATAAATATCATATGACTACACAGGCCATGTGGGATGACTGGTATGCGCAGAATCCTGATTACAACAGGGAGTAAATAAAATATCATATCCGCTGATCTGCGGATGATGCCGGATATTTACGGCAGAACGGAGAGTATTATGAAAAAGAATGTAATTAAGACTATCGTGGCAGGTTCCATGCTTGCCCTCGCTCTCACTGCATGCGGTGGAGCAACAGAGGAAACAAAGGACTATTCAAGTGCATTTACGGATGATGCAGGTAATACCGGCGCTGACACAGCTACAGACACAGATGTTACAGCTGCTACAGCCGACGAGACCGGTGCTGATGCGTCAGAAGATCAGACAAGTGCTGACAGATTTGCATTTACATACAACGGCACAAAGATCGAACTCGGTGCCAGCTATGATGACGTAAAGGCTGCCATCGGTGATGCTACAAGCGAGTTTACACAGAACTCATGTGCATTTGACGGATGCCTTAATATGTATACATACGGCAGTAGCTTTGAGATAGATGAGACTGTCCTCGATTCAGGAGAGGCGCCTTATATCTCAGCTATCTACCTGACAGACGACCTCGTAAGCACCGAGGAAGGCCTCTCAGTCTTCATGACAAAGGACGACGCCGTATCAATCTACGGAGAGCCTGATGAAGAGGGCGATTCCTACATCAAATATAGGAGCGGCGATTCCGTTATCAGCATAATCTTTGATGACGGTTCCGATACCATCGCTTCCATCTGCATATCACTTGATGAATATTAATCACTAACGTAAACTTATCAAAAACGACTGACCTTTAATCCGGTCAGTCGTTTCAGACTGAAGACAAAGTCCA
>DFKO01000124.1 GCA_002373855.1 Lachnospiraceae bacterium UBA3643 | reverse complement strand
AGGATCGAGATGGATGACTTCGGTACGGGCTATTCGTCTCTCAGTATGCTCTCCAATATGCCCATCGATGTATTAAAGCTTGATATGTCGTTTGTAAGGAATGCATTCGGTGAGCACAGGGATATGAGGATGATAGAGCTTATCATAGACATTGCCGATTATCTGAATGTTCCCGTTATTGCGGAGGGTGTCGAGACCGAGGAACAGTATCTGGCGTTGAAGGCGATGGGATGTGATATTGTTCAGGGCTTTTATTTTTCAAGACCGCTTCCCAAAGAGGAGTTCTCAAAGCTTGTTGAAGAAAGGAGCCATATTGAGACTCCGAAACTGCCCGAAGGACGCAGAAATCATACAAGTATTTCAAAGGCGCTGACAAATGATTTTGAGCATATCTATAATATAGACACTTTGTCCGACTGTTATCTGGAATTCTATTCGGGCTTAAACGGCGAACTGCAGCTTGCGGGTGATGGTTCATCCTTCTATGATACGGGGGTTAGTGTGATAAAAGACCATGTTGTGGATGAGGACCGCGAAAAACTGCTCGCCGTACTTGATAAGGATAATCTTTCAAAACTGGCAGGATCATCCGAAGTATTTGAGATCAGATACAGAAAAATGTTTAAGAATGAGCTGAGATCATATGTACTACGTACCATTCAAACAAGGAACAGGGACGAGAGCCATGTGGTCATCGGTATTTCTCAAGAAAAAAACGGTGAATAGCATTGGGTCATCCTGAGCAGGAAAGACCACGCTGATAAAAAATTGACCGGGCAGCTTAAACCAGATAAAGGATTAGCAGAAATAAAAGCTTTCGGGCGCATTGTGTACGCTGTCGGAAGCTTTTTTAAGTCATAGAAGGTGGTAACAATGGAAATAAACAAAGATAATTTGAAAAAGCCTGTCAGTTATATGCTTCGAAATATGATGAAAAGGACGGGGAGTATGCTATGAGGACCGAAAAAATGCATCACAATTTTTTATTTGATCTGGATCAGACTCTTCTTGATTTTCACGGGACCGAGCGAAAAGCGTTGGAGACTGTGATCACATCAAAGGGTCTTAAGTTTACAGATGACTGCTATGAACATTTTAAGGAATATAACAAGTATCTCTGGCTCGAACTTGAGAAAGGGACGATAACAAGGACAGACCTTTTCGTCAGGAGATTTACGGATATATTTGAATATTGTGAGGGTGAATGTTCGAAGCCTGACCCGCTTAAAGTAAACAGTGAATTTATCTATGCGATGTCACAAAACGGTATACTCCTTGACGGGGCATACGATTTTATGCTGAAACTAAAACATGCCGTAAAGGACGCAAGGTGTTACGTTATAACCAACGGTGCGACTATTAATGCAGAGGGTAGATTGAGGTCAACAGGGCTTGATAAATTTTTTGAAAAGGTATACATCAGCGAATGGATGGGCGTAAATAAGCCCTCAAAAGAATTTTTTGATATTGTCCTTGAAGGTGTCGGGGAGCCAAAGGACTCGTGTATTGTCATAGGTGACTCACTTACATCAGATATGCTCGGGGCGCAAAATGCATCCCTTACATCTGTATGGTTTATGCCACAGGGTAATATAGACTCGGAAAAAGAAAAATATAATATCGATTACGTGGCTTCGTCCTATGAAGAACTTTTGAAAGTACTGTCAGCATGGGCAGAAAGTGGTATAATATAGTAGTATTTTTATGTAAATTTCCGAGCTTTATTCAGAGGACGAAGATTGAAGAAAAGAAATATTATTATCATTAACATATTGATAGTGGGACTGATTCTTTTTGTCATTGTGAAATATGCAAATGACAGGGCACATGAATCAAACCTGGCTTCAATTGCGTCTTTTGAGAAAATGACAACGACAACAGGGCAGATCATCGCCAATTATCTGGAAGATGAGCAGCATCTGTGCGATATCTGGGCCAATTATATCAACAGGTCTGCGGAGGCCGGTGAGCCTATGACTGTTGATGTGGCTATATCTTATATCAGAAAAGCAAAAATCTCTCCTGAAATATCAGGTCATCTGATATATATAGATGACGGATCACTTGATGGTATCTCGACTTCTGCCAGTACGACAGATCCGTCCGATTATTCTGTAGATTATTCCCCTATAAATCTTTTTGATGATCTTGAAAACGGCATTGCAGAAGGTCAGGTCCACCTGACAAGAGCATATACCAATCCGTTAAACGGCGTTCAGTCCATTGCCTTTTGGAACAGAGTAAAGGTTCTTGATGATGAGAGCGGCGATGTGCGGGACGGCCTCGTGATCCGTGTCGTACCGGTTAGCAGTCTGGAGCATAAACTGGTCTTTTTGGAGGGTGAGTATGAAAATGTGGAGATATCCCTGATTGACTGGGATGGTGATTACCTGATCCACGGCAAGTCCTTAAAAAACAGCAACTTTTTTGAATATTTTAAATCTTATAATCCTATGTCGCCCCAGGAATACAATGAGGTTTTAAATTCGATCCGCACGGATATCGGTTCCATGCATATCCGAAACTCTAAAAATGAGGACAGCTTCATAGCATACACGCCCCTCAGAGGTCTTACATCCTGGTATCTCATCGCATATATTCCGGCAAAGGAACTGACGGACAGCAAGTCGATAGACTGGCTCCTTTTGGGTATCGCATCAGTGGGCCTTATCATTCTGCTGCTTTTCAATATGTGTATACTCCGTGGTTACAATCGTCGGCTTTCGGTTGCTGCAGAGGCAGCCAATCAGGCTAATGAAGCAAAATCCCTCTTTCTCTCTACAATGTCCCATGATATCAGGACTCCGATGAATGCCATCATCGGCATGAACGAAATGATCATCAGGGACAGCCATGAGGAAGAGACCCTGATGTATGCAGACAGCATACGTACGGCGGGGGAAACTCTCCTCGGGATCATCAGCGATATCCTTGATTTCTCAAAAATAGAAGCAGGCAAGATGGAGATCATACCTGTTGATTATGGATTTGTATCACTCTTAAACGATCTCGTAAATATGGTTCAGCGCAGAGCAGAAGAAAAAGGACTAACGTTTGAACTGGATATTGACAGAAATATTCCAAGTGTACTCTGCGGCGATGAGATCAAGATAAAACAGGTAATAACAAATATCCTCTCGAATGCCGTTAAATATACAAAAGAGGGCGGCATAGTATTTTCGATATCATGCAACAAGTGCGAAGATGACGGGGATGCCGTCATCCTACATGTATCTGTAAAGGATACGGGAATAGGAATAAAGAAAGAAGATTTAGACAAGCTGTTTGTAGCTTTTGAACGTATTGAAGAAAAGAAAAACAGAAACATAGAAGGTACAGGTCTGGGTATGGCCATCGCAGAGAGTTTCTTAAGTATGATGGGCAGCAGGCTATGTGTAGAGAGCGAGTACGGAAAAGGATCTGTATTTTCTTTTGACTTAAAACAAAAGGTTGTAAATCCGGAGCCGATGGGCGAGTTTGATGCAGCCTATAAACGGTACCTCAGCAACAGAAAACAGTATAAATCAAAGTTTGTGGCTCCCAAAGCCAGAATACTGGTGGTTGATGATACGGAAGTAAACCTTAAGGTATTTGTAAATCTCCTCTCAAAGACAAAGATGCAGATAGAGACAGCAGACAGCGGAGATGCTGCCATCACACTGTTTAAGCGGAATTTCTATCATGTGATCTTTCTCGATCATATGATGCCTGATAAAGACGGTATAGAGACCATAAAGGAGATGAAGGCGTGCATGGATACGCCAAATAAAGAGACCCCGGTGATATGCCTGACGGCCAATGCAGTATCCGGGATGAGGGAGATGTATATTGAGGCCGGTTTTAACGATTATCTGACAAAGCCTATAGATACAGGCAGACTGGAAAAGATGTTGCTTAAGTATCTGCCTCATAATATAGTTGAGGAAGTAACGGAGGATAAATCTTCACTGACTCCTGAAAATCGTCACAGCATACTTGTAATAAATGAAGATGTGAATATTTTGCGCAGGCTAAAGGAATGGCTGTCTGACAGTTATGATGTCACTGTGGTAAAATCAAAGGAGCAGGCGACGGCATATCTTAAAAATCATGAGCCTGAGCTCATACTTGCAGGTAATGAGTCATCTTTTGAAAATGAAAAATATAATTCAAAGATCATCCGGTTTGATTCCGGTGAAACAGATCAGGGCGGGGTGGTCTCGCTGGCAGCAGATTTTTTTGAGGGAAATCAATAATGTGGAAGGGGCACATATGAAAAAAAGTATAAAAAGGATTTTTTCGGCAACTTTGGCGGCAATGCTGTTAATTGGCATGCCGGGATGCGGGCAGAAGGAGGAAGCCGGTACAAGCACAGAGTTTTCTCCCAAGTATTCTACTGAAACAGAATACAAACTTACGGTAGCAGGTTCATATGCTAATTTTGAGTCTTTGGAGAGCGCATGCGAGAGGTTTTATGCATACTATCCAAATGGTGAGATAGAGTACGTTTATCTGGATGATTACAGAAATACGATCATACCGGCACTTGCAGGTCAGGAACCCCCTGATATCTATGTGGTACAGCACTGGATGTACGGAGATGACCAGTTTGCACCGTTGTTTGAAGGCGCAGAAGTTCTCTCAGACCCGGAGCTTGATATTAATTTAGACAGCATACGCCCCGGAGTCAGATGGGAGACGGATAACGGTGATATACTGACACTACCGATATTTGCTACATCCTACGGTATGCTTGTCAATATGGACATATTTGAAAAAGAGAATCTTGAGGTACCGAAGAACTATAACGAACTGGTTGAGACGTGTGAGAAGTTAAAGGCAGCAGGTTATGATTCTCCGGTTATGGGAGCCAACACCACAACTACTCCCGGAGTAGGATACGCGTTTGCTTATCCGTTGTTTGCTAAGACAGTCAAGGATGACAGGAGTGTAGAGGCCGGACTTAATAATCTTGATCCCGCTGCAGGTGAAGCGATGAGAGATTCGCTGACCAGATTAAAAGAGTTTGTGGATTCGGGATGTATCGATGTAGAGAAATGTTCGGCAGAAATAGAGGATGATTACAACTCGGTCATAATGAGGTTTTTTGAAGGAGATGTACCGATGATGCTCTGCTCCGGAGATGTAGTATCCGGGACAAAAAAGCGTGAGAGCACCTCAGAAGCTTTCTCGGCCAATCCTTTCAGGTACGACTTTTATGTGGCACCGTCAGGAGATGAGACCGGTTATTATATGGATTCCGTATCGATTTTATTTTGTGTGAATAAAAACAGCGAAAATCTTGATATGACCAATGAGTTCATACGATTCCTGACCAGTGAAGATCAGCTGGGACTCATGGCACAGGAGAAAAGACTGATAAATCCCACAGATGATTATTTCATAGATGAAGTATACTCATCACTGTCAGGATTTTCTGAAGACTGTACAGTTAACTCCAGAGATATAGAACTGCTCGACACAGCTGTTAAACAGTTCAGAGCAGCGGCATTTGCAGTCGTAAACGGTGAGATGACAGTAGATGAGGCAGTGGCAGGTTACGGATCGTTACCTACGGATTAAGTCTGTTTAGAGGCACTCAAGTATCCGGTCGGCCATACCCTTTGCTTCTTCATAATCGATGTTTGAAACGAGTTTACTTAGTGTTTCGATTTCTTTGCTAAGCTCAGAATCCCAGTCGTATTCGGAGAGCTGTTTTGCGGTATTTTCCGCGGTATCCAGATTAAAGTCATCGATTGCCAGGATGAGAGTCTGCAACAGTTGCGCCACGGCATTCTTGTCAAAAACATTTTTGACATCGCTGCTTTTTACGGCATACGGCTCCAGATAGGGCTTTAATGACCGGAAGGAGTTTAATATGTCCGGAGTGAGGAGCTTGATCTGTTCTGTATTGTTTTCTTTACCGAGCTTTTCGAGAGTAAAGAATTCTTCTCCGAGGTCCGTAGCGCCGATCATCCGGCATGTGGACTTTAATGAGTGAACCTGTACAGTATAGTTTTGTATATCATTTTCTTTTAAATATGATTCCACAAGGTCGCATTTTTCGTCTATGAGCTTGTAGACATCATTCAGGAGATCCTTGTAAAACTCGAGGGAACCGGAATTTATGATTCCTTTCCCTGTATCGATACCGGGTATATTAATGTTCATGAGATGACTTCCTCCGGGAGATAAACTATGATTTATACAGTTTGAGTATATCACGCTGCAGTTGATAGATAAACGATTTTTCGATATCATATATGAGAGAAAAGTATTTTTGGGAGGTTGAAATGAATTCACAGATTATAGTAGTTGATGATGATCCGATCATCCTAAAAAAAGCCTGGAGTACTTTAAGTGAAGCCGGGTTTAATGTGATCGTACTAAAGTCGGGAGATGCTCTTTTGGAATATACCACAGAGCATAACGCACCGGACCTTATCCTGATGGATATCAATATGCCAAGTATGACCGGATTTGATGTGGTCAGCGAGCTTAAAAAAGGCAAGGTCGCATGGAGAGACACACCTGTAATATTCCTGACAGCCAATGAAGATGAGGATGCAGAGACCAGGGGACTGTCCCTTGGAGCCATGGATTTTATCAGAAAGCCTTTCGTACCGAGCGTTCTGGTACTCAGGGTAAAGCATGCCGTGGAACTCATCGGTCTCCAGCGCAATCTCGAGGCTATGGTATATGAAAAGACCAAGGAAAATGAGAGTCTGTTTGTCCATGTAGTCGAGA
The DNA here is from genome assembly GCA_002373855.1 of Lachnospiraceae bacterium UBA3643. GTDB lineage: Bacteria > Bacillota > Clostridia > Lachnospirales > Lachnospiraceae > NK4A136. The sequence continues at coordinate 5,765 of DFKO01000124.1, read as the reverse complement.
GCCTCGCGTATGCCATCGATGCCAAGGATAATTACACAAACGGTCATTCAGAGAGAGTAGCTCAGTATTCAAGGGAAATCGCAAAAAGGTATGGCTATGATGAGAAGCATCAGGAAAAGATCTTCATGATGGGACTCCTCCATGATGTAGGCAAGATCGGAGTACCTGATTGGGTGATAAACAAGCCGGGCCGACTCACTGATGAGGAATTCGGAATGATAAAAAAACATCCGTCAATCGGCGATAAGATATTAAGCAATATCAAGGAAATGCCGGAGCTGGCATTCGGAGCCAAATGTCACCATGAGAGATTTGACGGAAGAGGATACCCGGAAGGACTGGCCGGAGATGATATTCCCGAAGAGGCCAGGATCATCGCAGTGGCAGATGCCTATGATGCCATGACCAGTAAACGAAGCTATAGAGATGTCCTCTCTCAGGAGATAGTAAGGGGAGAGATAGAAAAGGGAAAGGGCAGTCAGTTCGATCCGAAGTTTGCGGACATCATGCTGGGAATGATCGATGAGGATAAAGAATATAAAATGAGAGATACGGCTATCGGCAAAGGCGATACGGTATAGGATAAGGACAACATATAAAAAGAGCGTCGCATCAAATGCGGCGCTCTTTTGTTATCTATATTATCTGTTTGCTTTAAGATGCTCTGCGTCGGCGTTGAGACCTTCCACCAGGGAGTTGATATGATTGACGATATCCTGGTTCTTTTTGGTAGTATCGAATGTCTCTGTGGCATGGGCTGTTACCTCCTCGGTAACGGCTGATGTCGTCTGGATGCTGTTTACGATCTCATCATTTGATGATGCGAGACGGGCGATGACACTGTCGAGATCCGATGTATGCTGCTTGATTATATCAACGGTACCTGATATCTTTTCAAAACTGACTGCTGTATCTGCAGCACATCTGCTCTCTTCCTCGCCGGCCTTAAGGAGTTTCTCGATAGTTGCGACCATGTTTCCTACCTGGCTGACTACGTCTGTTATGAGAGCATTGATATTTTCGGTTGCATCTGTTGTCTGTCCTGCAAGGTTTGAAATCTCGCTGGCAACTACGGCAAAGCCACGGCCTGCATCACCTGCTCTTGCGGCCTCGATGGAAGCGTTAAGTGCAAGGAGTCTTGTCTGGGATGCAACATTTGTGATGATATCTGTGATGGAATTCATCTCATCGGCAGTCTTTTTGAATTTATCAAGGGCTGTTGCAACTTCCTTACCGGCCTCATCAACTTCTTTGGTGAGGTTTGTCATGTGACGGATATTGGTCTGGCCTACCGATACTGCATCAGCTGCTACATTTACATTGTCCGTGATGACATTTGATGAATCCTTAACATTTTCGATATGATCTGATATTTCGTTTGTCTGTACGAGCTGGGTCTGGGCTGCATCAGCCGACTCGTTGGCACCCTGGCTTACCTGTTCCATTGAGTCAATAGTCTGATCCAGAGATGAACGGAGGACTGACATCTCACTGGCAAGCTCGCCTGCAGTCTCGGATACCCTGTCGGATACGACGAGGATATCCTCAAGGAGAGAGGTAGTCTTTTGGTGGGCTTCCTCAAGATTGGAAGTACGCATTATCTGGAATGCGTGGTTGGTCTTGCTGACTACTATGAGATATATGATTATCATGACTGTGACGAGTCCCTGGATCTCGGCAACGGCTGTATCCTCAATCTTGCCGTTTACAGCCTGAAGGACGATGGAGATGATATTTACGATGATCACTCCTATACCGATCCGGGAGATATATTTAACATCTTCATACAGGGTGATGACTATGAGCATGGGTATTACATACGTAAATACGAGAATGTTTTCTGATGTAAGTAAAGCAAAAGTATACATCAGTGCATAGCCGAGTGCAGATATATGCTTTATGGCCGGTGAGGCGTGATTGCCTTTCCTGACTATCCAGCCCGTTATCTGCGGTACGAGAGCAAAGGCTATTACAGCGACTGTATAGCCGATGGTCCTGGCTCCCTTAAATACCTCAAGGAGGTAAGCGAGAGAAATGACTATGCAGAGAGCTGTTGCTGTCTGCAGCATTCTTTTGTTGGCGAGTGCCAGTTCCCTTTCTTCAATTGAGAGTGATTTTTCTTCCATGAATTTTGTCCTTTCTGAAACTGATCCTTTGTATGATTATTACTAATCTTACTATTACCTTATATACCCCATCAAAAATTGTTCAATCCAATATAAATTATACTTGAAAATGCCATTAAAATAAACAATAAACGGCTTTTTTTGATATAATAAAATTTAGTGGGTATAAATATAAATGTTATGAGGTTACAAATTATGAATAAACTGTATGAAAATATCGACAGACTCGTGGACTATGGATTAAAGAAAGGCCTTATCACAGATGATGAGGCTGTATATTCGAGAAATCTGCTCCTGGATATTTTTAAGGAAAACGAGTATGAGGAGACAGGGGCATCTTTTGATGACGGTAATGACGAATATCCCGGTCAGAGCCTGGAAGCCGTATTAAAGGAACTCCTCGACATAGCGGTGGAGAAAAATCTCACGGAAGATGATATAGTGAGCCGGGATCTCTTTGATACCAGGATAATGAATACTCTGGCACCGAGACCCTCAGAGGTAAATCGTATATTTAAAGAACACTATGACAGATCGCCAAAAGAGGCGACCGATTATTTCTACAAACTTTCCCAGGATACCGATTACATCAGGCGGTACCGTCTCTGCAAGGATATGAAATGGACTTATGAGAGCAGATACGGAACTCTTGATATCACTATCAATCTGTCCAAACCGGAAAAAGACCCTAAAGCAATAGCAATGGCTAAAAACGCTGCAGCTTCATCGTATCCGAAGTGCCAGCTCTGTTTTGAAAATGTGGGATATGCGGGACGGATAAATCATCCGGCCAGGGAGACACACAGGATCATTCCCATCACAATAAACGACAGCGAGTGGGGATTTCAGTATTCACCGTACGGATATTACAACGAGCACTGTATAGTCCTTAATAAAAAACATGTGCCGATGAAAATAGAGAGGGCGACTTTTGTAAAGCTCTTTGACTTTGTAAAGCAGTTTCCCCATTATATCCTCGGATCAAATGCAGATCTGCCGATAGTAGGCGGATCAATACTGAGCCACGATCATTACCAGGGCGGATGCTATGAGTTTCCCATGGCGAGAGCGCCTATCGAAGAGGAATTTACGATAAAGGGTTATGACGATGTTAAGGCAGGTATAGTAAAATGGCCTATGTCAGTGATCAGGATATCCCATAAGAATGACAAAAAACTAATTGACACAGCAACCCATATACTTGACAGGTGGAGAGAGTACACTGACGAAAAGGCATTTATATATGCCGAGACAGACGGAGAACCTCATAATACGATCACTCCGATAGCAAGGATGAAGGACGGAGTGTTTGAACTTGATCTGGTCCTTAGAAATAATATTACGACAGAGGAGTGTCCCCTCGGTGTATACCATCCGCATAACGACCTCCATCATATAAAGAAAGAAAACATAGGCCTTATAGAAGTAATGGGCCTCGCAATACTGCCGGCCAGATTAAAAAAAGAAATAAAAGAACTGGCAGATGCGATAACAGGACATAAAGACCTTAGAAGTACGGAGACCCTTAAGTCTCACGCAGACTGGGCAGAAGAATTTACAGCCCGTTATGATATAATAGATGACAATAATGTTTATGACATCATAGAGACAGAAATAGGAAGGGCTTTTGAGAGAGTCCTCGAAGACGCCGGTGTATATAAATGTACACCGGAAGGCAGACAGGCATTTAAGCGGTTTACGGATTCTTTATAAATGCAGATGAAAGGAACAGTATGAAACAGAAACTCCTTGATACTTTTAAAGAAAAATACGGATATGATACCGGAGTAAATGTATATTTCGCACCGGGCCGTGTAAACCTGATAGGCGAGCATACAGACTATAACGGCGGTCATGTATTTCCCTGCGCCCTGACCATAGGTACATATGCGGCAGCAGCACTCCGGGAAGACAGAAAACTCAGATTCTATTCAATGAATTTTGAGGAGCAGGGCATCACAGAGACGAGCCTTGACGAACTGACTACAGATATTAAGCTCGGCTGGACAGATTATCCGAGAGGTATCATGTGGGCATTTGAGGGCAGAGGACTTAAAATCACAAAGGGAATGGATATCGTGATATACGGCAACATCCCTAACGGATCGGGCCTGTCGTCGTCAGCATCCCTTGAAGTCCTGACAGGATATATGCTCTCGGACCTCTTTGGATTAAATGTGAGCAACAAGGATCTGGCCCTCATCGGTCAGTACTCCGAAAATAATTTTAACGGATGCAAATGCGGTATCATGGATCAGTTTGCATCAGCCATGGGTAAGAAAGATAACGCAATATTCCTGGACTGCAATACCCTTGAATATGAATATGCCCCGGTTAAACTTGAGGATGCCAGGATAGTAGTGACAAACTCAATGGTAAAGCACAGCCTCGTCACCAGTGCATACAATGACAGGAGAAACGAGAGCGCTGAAGCACTTAGATGTTTGCAGACAGTCCTTGATATCAAATCTCTCGGAGAGATTAATGAAGCAGAATTTGAGGCCAACAAGCATGTGATAGAAAACGAGATCGCAAGAAAGCGCGGAAAGCATGCCGTATATGAAAATCAGCGTACGATCAAAGCTGTGGCAGCCCTTAAGAATAATGATATCGTCACATTCGGAAAACTGATGAATGAATCCCACGATTCCCTTAAGAATGATTATGAGACAAGCTGCGAAGAATGTGATATTCTGGCAGAGACTGCAAGGACGATCGACGGTGTGATCGGATCCCGTATCACAGGCGGCGGCTTTGGAGGATGCACAGTTTCCATTGTAAGAAATGATGCAGTTGAAATATTTAAGGAAAAGATTGCATTGGTATATAAGGAAAAGACGGGGATCACCCCTGAATTTTATGTAGTAGATATAGGGGACGGCCCTCACAAATTATAATCGGAGGAGATAAGCAACATGAAGATTTTAGTCTCAGGCGGAACAGGATACATAGGCTCCCATACATGTGTGGAGCTGATAAACAGCGGACATGAGGTTGTGATATTTGATAATCTCTACAACTCGAGTATTGATGTCCTCGACAAGATTGAGCAGATCACCGGTACAAAGCCTGTTTTTTACAAGGCAGACATGACAGATCCTGAGAGCCTAAAGAAAATCTTTGAGGATAATAAAGATAATCAGTTTGATGCTGTGATCCATTTTGCGGGACTAAAGGCTGTAGGCGAGTCGGTTAAAAAACCTGTTGAGTATTATCATAACAATGTATACGGTACACTGAACCTGATATCTGCAATGAGAGAGTACGGTGTAAAGCGTATCATATTCTCTTCATCGGCTACCGTATATGGAAATCCTGCATTTGTACCCATTACAGAGGAGTGTCCCCTCGGACATACAACCAACCCCTACGGCGAGACCAAGGCCATGCTCGAGCGTATCCTGACAGATGTACAGAAAGCTGATCCCGAATGGAGCGTGGTACTGCTCAGATACTTTAATCCCATCGGAGCCCATGAGAGCGGTCTGATAGGAGAGCTGCCAAACGGTATACCCAATAATCTGATGCCTTATATCATGCAGGTTGCGGTAGGCAAGCTAAAGGAACTCGGCGTATTCGGAAACGATTATGATACAAAGGATGGTACAGGCGTCAGGGATTATATCCATGTGGTAGATC